>NZ_WKCD01000023.1:0-43107 GCF_021606625.1 Pseudomonas sp. PA-4-8C | reverse complement strand
ACACCCAGCAAAAACATACCTACAACAGGACATAACAATCAGCTCTTCAACTACTTGCCACAGGACGCCAGTAACGAAGCGGCCGCCCTCGCCGTGGAGCAAGCCAAGCCGAAGCCGCCCGTACTGCTGGCAGACCCTGAATACGATATACGCGGCGTGGCCTGGAACCCGCTGTGCGACGCCGCCACGCCGCTGATCGGCCTGGTCATCCGCCTGCGCCGTCTGGACCACCACGATGACGTACCGGCGCTGTACCAAAGCGTCAGCAACCAGATCATCGCGATCATGGAAGAAGTCCGCCAGCTCGACTACGACGCCAGCATGCTCAAGGCCTACTCCTACAGCCTGTGCCTGTTGGTGGACGAAGTGGTCATGCGCACCACCTGGGGCAGGCTCTCTACCTGGAGCGCCCGCTCATTGCTCAGCCAATTCCACAGCGAGACCCAAGGCGGCGAAAAATTTTTCACCATCATGAACAACATGATTCCCGAAGCCGCCAAGTACCAGCATGTGCTGGAGTTCATGTACCAGTGCCTGATCTCCGGCCTCAAAGGCAAATATGGCGCCCATAGCAAGGGCGATGACGAAATACACAAAATCATCGACCAGTTGCATGGTCTGCTGCGCCCTCTTCGCGGCGAAACACCCAAGCGCCTTACCGACCCACTGACCAACGTCGCGCCGCGCAACTACCGGATCAAACGCGCCTGGCCATTGTGGACGCCGTGGGCCATGGCTGCCGTAGTACTGACGGTCGCCTACACAGTCTACTCAATTCGCTTGAACACCATCACCCAGCAAGTATTGGCGTCTCTGGAGAGGATCCTCAGCCTCTAGCCGTTTTCCAGAGCACTCGTCCAGTTGTCGTATCAGCGCCAACATGTACCTATCACCATCATAGGTGGAGTCAAAACGCCCAACCCCCTAGAATCGCGCCCACGCTACACGCCACGATTCCAGGAGCCAACTTCATGCTGATGGTGATTTCCCCCGCCAAAACCCTCGACTTCGAGTCCAAGCCGGTCACTGCGCGCTTCACCCAGCCGCAGTACCTGGACCACTCCCAGGAACTGATCGAGCAACTGCGCGAACTGAGCCCGGCGCAAATCAGTGAGTTGATGCACGTCTCCGACAAGATCGGTGGCCTCAACGCCGCGCGCTTCGGCAGCTGGACGCCGGCTTTCACTCCAGACAACGCCAAGCAGGCGCTGCTGGCGTTCAAGGGCGATGTGTATACCGGCCTGAATGCCGAGACGTTCAGCGATGCCGATTTCAGCTACGCCCAGGATCACCTGCGCATGCTCTCGGGGCTCTACGGCCTGCTGCGCCCGTTGGATTTGATGATGCCGTACCGCCTGGAGATGGGCACCAAGCTGGCCAATGCCCGTGGCAAGGACCTCTATGCTTTCTGGGGTACGCGCATCAGCGAGTGGTTGAATGAAGCACTGGCCGAGCAAGGCGACGATGTGCTGCTCAACCTGGCGTCCAATGAGTATTTTTCGGCGGTCAAGCGCACGGCGTTGAAGGCGCGGATCATCAATACCGAGTTCAAGGACCTGAAGAACGGCCAGTACAAGATCATCAGCTTCTACGCCAAAAAAGCCCGGGGCATGATGAGCCGGTTTGTGATTGAAGAACGCATCAACGACCCAGCACAGCTCAAGCAGTTCGATGTGCAGGGTTACCGCTTCAATGCGGAGCAGTCCAAGCCGGACAACCTGGTGTTTTTGCGCGATCACGCACCGGAATAAGGCCTGTCCAGCCACCAACATCAACTGTGGGAGCTGGCTTGCCTGCGATAGCGGTGGGTCAGCCGACTCATGTGTTTCTGCTAGAGCGCTATCGCAGGCAAGCCAGCTCCCACATTTTTGTCTGCATTTCAGCCTCGGAACCGTCATTTATTTGGCGCCAAAAAATATCCTGACACATCCCTAACATTTTCTTCACTCGACACTCGTCGGTTTTTTTCGTAGTGGCACCACTTTTTTTTAACGGTAGTGGCACAAAACTATCCTCTCGCACCAACTCCCCATAACTACTGGCCTAAATAGCAAGTGCTATCAATATAGTACTAGTGCCATCTTTTCTAATATTTCAAAAAATTTCCGGAAAGGGGATGAGCGGCCCGGAACTTCGTCCTGAAGCACCGCTCATACCACCGGTAACGAAATTCTCTGTTTACGTAAGAGATGACTTACATACCGACCAATGGAAGTAGCCAAGTTGTCATAAAGCACTTTGGCTCGAGGGTCATATCATCAACTGATTGAGTTGAGGGCGGCGATAAGGACTCATTGCCAACCCCCTAAAGGCCAAGGCAGCGCTGACCTAAATGAGCCAGTGTTAACACCCAAGGCGTTGATATCAAAAGGCTTCTTGCCTGTATCAAAGCCCTGCGGCACTGGCGCCGGCCCCTTCCGCCATGGAAAACCGGCTGCATTTCAGGGCAAGCCCCAATAACAAGGCCACGTTGCGCACAACTTGAGTGCAATAGTTAGTCACTCGCTATTTAACATGCCTGCACGCGGTAAGTCGGCGTCTATTCGCCTAACTTTCGCGGCATCAGTGACGCTTGCAAACATGAACTCCGGCCATCTAATGGCATGATTTAAACATAGAGGTAATTGCGATGCGCATCAGCATATTTGGTTTGGGTTACGTTGGCGCCGTGTGTGCCGGTTGCCTGTCTGCCCGTGGCCATGAAGTGGTCGGCGTAGACATCTCCAAGGAAAAGATCGACCTGATCAATGCGGGTAAATCCCCTATCGTTGAACCGGGTCTGGGCGAACTGTTGAGCCAAGGCATCGCAACCGGTCGACTGCGCGGTACCACCAACTTCGCCGAAGCCATCCGCGACACCGACCTGTCGATGATCTGCGTGGGCACGCCGAGCAAGAAAAACGGCGACCTGGAGCTCAATTACATCGAATCGGTATGCCGTGAGATCGGTTTTGTGCTGCGCGACAAGACCACCCGCCACACCATCGTGGTGCGCAGCACCGTACTGCCAGGCACCGTGGCCAACGTGGTGATCCCGATCCTCGAAGACTGCTCCGGCAAGAAAGCCGGCGTTGATTTCGGCGTTGCGGTCAACCCGGAGTTCCTGCGTGAATCCACCGCCATTGCCGACTACGACCTGCCGCCGATGACCGTCATCGGTGAGTTCGACACCGCCTCCGGCGATGTCCTGCAGTCGCTGTACGAAGAACTCGATGCGCCGATCATCCGCAAGGACATCGCCGTCGCCGAAATGATCAAGTACACCTGCAACGTGTGGCACGCCACCAAAGTCACCTTCGCCAACGAGATCGGCAACATCGCCAAGGCTGTCGGCGTCGACGGTCGTGAAGTGATGGAAGTGGTCTGCCAGGACAAGACCCTCAACCTGTCCCAGTACTACATGCGCCCAGGTTTTGCTTTTGGTGGCTCGTGCCTGCCAAAAGACGTGCGCGCCCTCACCTACCGCGCCGGCTCCCTGGACGTGGAAGCACCGCTGCTCAACTCGCTGATGCGCAGCAACGAGTCCCAGGTACAGAACGCCTTCGACATCGTCTCCAGCCACGACAAACGCAAAGTTGCGCTGCTGGGCCTGAGCTTCAAGGCCGGCACCGACGACCTGCGCGAAAGCCCGTTGGTAGAGCTGGCAGAAATGCTGATCGGCAAGGGCTACGACCTGAGCATCTACGACAGCAACGTCGAGTACGCCCGTGTACACGGCGCGAACAAGGACTACATCGAGGGCAAGATCCCCCACGTGTCGTCCCTGCTCAACTCGGATTTCGATGATGTGATCAACAACTCCGACGTGATCATCCTCGGTAACCGTGACGAGAAGTTCCGTGCCCTGGCGCATAACGCTCCGGAAGGCAAACAAGTGGTCGACCTGGTGGGCTTCATGTCCAAGGCCACCAGCGTGAGCGGCCGTACCGAAGGTATTTGCTGGTAACAGCAACGGCAAGTTTCAGGCTGCAAGTGGCTTTATCCCCAGCGCTTGCAGCCTGAAGCCTCCTCACCTTGCGGATGACGCTTATGTCCAAGTTAAAACATGTATTTCTGCAATCGGCCGGCTGGCTGTTCTTTCTCAGCCTGCTGATGGGTCTCGCCCTGCTGTTGCCGGCGAGCACCTTCGATTCGCAATCGAAGAATTTTATTTTCCTGATTGGTGCCGTGGGTATCTGGCGCTACTCGATGGGCGCGACGCATTTCTTTCGCGGCATGCTGTTCCTGTACGTGGTGTACCCGCACCTGCGCCGCAAAGTGCGCAAGCTGGGCAAGGCCGCCGACCCGTCCCATGTGTTCTTGATGGTCACCAGTTTTCGTATCGACGCGCTGACCACCGCCCAGGTCTACAGCTCGGTGATTCGCGAAGCCATCGACTGCGGCTTCCCCACCACCGTGGTGTGCTCGCTGGTGGAAATGTCCGATGAGCTGCTGGTCAAGAGCCTCTGGGAAAAGCTCAACCCGCCGGCTCACGTCAAGCTCGACTTCGTGCGTATCGCCGGTACTGGCAAGCGTGACGGCCTGGCGTTCGGTTTCCGTGCCATCTCCCGCCACTTGCCGGACGACCGCGCCGTGGTTGCCGTGATCGATGGCGACACCGTGCTGGCCGAAGGCGTAGTGCGCAAGACCGTGCCGTGGTTCCAGCTGTTCGGCAATGTCGGTGGCCTGACCACCAACGAATTCTGCGAAGTGCGCGGCGGCTACATCATGAGCGAATGGCACAAACTGCGCTTCGCCCAACGCCACATCAACATGTGCTCCATGGCCCTGTCCAAGCGCGTATTGACCATGACCGGGCGCATGTCGGTGTTCCGTGCCAGCGTAGTGACTGACCCGGGCTTTATCGCCGACGTGGAAAGCGACTCGCTGCAACACTGGCGCCTGGGCCGCTTCAAGTTCCTCACTGGTGATGACAAGTCCAGCTGGTTCAGCCTGATGCGCCTGGGCTACGACACCTTCTACGTGCCGGATGCGGCGATCAACACCGTGGAACACCCGCCGGAAAAGAGCTTTATCAAAGCCAGCCGCAAGCTAATGTTCCGCTGGTACGGCAACAACCTGCGCCAGAACTCCCGTGCCCTGGGCCTGGGCGTGCGTCGCCTCGGCTTGTTCACTAGCGTGGTGCTGTTCGACCAGCGCGTGTCGATGTGGACCTCCCTGCTCGGCCTGACCGTCGCGATGATCGCCACGTTCAAGTACGGCGGCGCGTTCATCCTCGCCTACCTGCTATGGATCGGCATTACCCGCCTGATCCTCACCCTGCTGCTGTCGTGCTCCGGCCACAAGATTGGCCCGGCCTACCCGCTGATTCTCTATTACAACCAGATCATGGGCGCGTTGGTGAAGATCTACGTGTTCTTCCGCCTTGATCAACAGTCCTGGACCCGCCAGGACACCAAACTGACCCGCGATTTGGCCAGCTTTCAACGTTGGTTCAACACCTGGTCGTCTCGGACCATGACCTTCTCCGCCGGCAGCATCTTCGTTGCCGTGTTGCTGATGATGGTCTGACCCTGCCAAGCCTGAATTAACCTAGGAATTACACCCGATGAATAGCCAAGTAAACGCCAACGTTGTCCACGAATCCGAAGCTCAGCGCCAACACGCCCGGGTGAAAATCCCGGCCAAGCTGCGCTTCTTCAACAGCGACCGCACGCCGACTGAGGCGAAGGTTATCGACCTGTCCGCCGGCGGCCTGGCCTTCACCGCCACCCAGCCGCTCACCATCGGCCAAGTGCACAAAGGCCGCCTGCAATTCGTGATCGATAACCTCGGCCTGGCCATGGACGTGGAGCTGCAGATTCGCTCCTACGACCGCCAGACCGGCCGCACCGGTTGCCAGTTCCAGAACCTCGATGCCCAGGATATTTCCACCCTGCGCCACCTGATCACGTCGCACCTGTCCGGCGACATCGTGACCATGGGCGACGTGCTCGCGACCCTGCAACGCGACAACTTCACCAAGGCACGCAAGGTCAAGGACGGCGGCAGCGGCATGACCGCGTTCGGTCGCCTGCGCGCCGTGACCTTCAGCCTGGCGATCTTTTTGGTCGGCCTGGCGGCCTTCGGCTTTGTGGTCAAGTCGCTCTACGGCATGTACTTCGTCAGCCACGCCCAGGCCGGCCTCGTCAGCGTACCGGGCATGAACGTGACCATGCCCCGTGACGGCACCGTGCAAAGCCTGCTCAAGGGTGATTCGGTAGCGGCCAAAGGTGCGCCACTGGCAACCTTCAGCACCAGCATGCTCGATGTGCTCAAGGGCCACTTGGACGAAGACCAGTTGCAACCGGCCAAGGTTGAAGAGCTGTTCGGCAAGCAAATGACCGGCACCCTGACCTCGCCCTGCGATTGCGTGGTGGCCCAGCAATTGGTTGCCGACGGCCAGTACGCCAGCAAAGGCGATGTGATCTTCCAACTGGTACCCCGCGGCAGCGAAGCCAATGTAGAAGCGCGCTTCAGCTATCGCCAGTTCGGTGACGTGCGCCCAGGTACTCAGGTGAACTTCCAGGTCGCCGACGAAGAACAAGTGCGCACCGGCACCATCGTCAGCAGCACCAGCCTGAACAGCGCCGACCTGTCTTCTGACATCCGCGTGCAGATCAAGCCTGACGCACCGCTGGACAGCACCTACGCCGGTCGCCCGGTGGAAGTCACCAGCGACCGTGGCCCATCGCTGAACTGGCTGATCGACAAAGCCATGGCCCACGGTCTGTAAGCGAGGACATGCCTGTGACTCTTCCAAATACACCGTTGACCCATGTGGGAGCCGGGCTTGCCCGCGATGCAGGCGACTCGGTGCATCAGTTGCACCGCAGCGATGCCATCGCAGGCAAGCCAGCTCCCACACAGAGCAGATTTCACTTGGCCTCTGCGTACTGCGCGCTGGCACTGGCCGTGAGCCTGGCCGGTTGCGCCGGCCTGCCCGACCAGCGCCTGGCCAACGAAGCCCTCAAGCGCGGCGACACCGTCACCGCACAGCAGAATTACCAGCAACTGGCGGAACTGGGCTACAGCGAGGCCCAGGTGGGCCTGGCCGATATCCAGGTCGGCACACGCGACCCGGCGCAAATCAAGCAGGCCGAAGCCACCTACCGTGCGGCGGCAGACACCTCGCCCCGCGCCCAGGCACGCCTGGGTCGCCTGTTGGCGGCCAAGCCGGGCGCCACTGAGGCCGAGCACCATGAAGCCGAAAGCCTGCTGAAAAAGGCCTTTGCCAATGGCGAAGGCAATACCTTGATCCCGCTGGCGATGCTGTACCTGCAATACCCGCACAGCTTCCCCAATGTGAATGCCCAACAGCAGATCAGCCAATGGCAGGCGGCGGGTTACCCGGAGGCCGGCCTGGCCCAGGTGCTGCTGTATCGCACCCAAGGTACCTACGACCAGCATCTGGATGATGTGGAGCGCATCTGCAAAGCCGCGCTGAACACCACCGATATCTGCTACGTCGAGCTGGCCACGGTCTATCAGAAAAAACAGCAGCCGGAACAACAGGCCGAACTGCTCAAGCAAATGGAAGCAGGCGTGAGCCGTGGCACCGTCACCGCCCAGCGCGTCGACAGCGTCGCCCGCGTACTCGGCGATGCCACCCTCGGCACCCCGGACGAAAAAACCGCCCAGGCTTTGCTGGAAAAAATCGCTCCCGGCTACCCGGCGTCCTGGGTCAGCCTGGCGCAACTGCTCTACGACTTCCCTGAACTGGGCGATGTCGAGCAGATGATGAAGTACTTGGACAACGGCCGCGCCGCCGACCAGCCACGCGCCGAATTGTTGCTGGGCAAGCTCTACTACGAAGGCAAGTGGGTGCCCGCCGATGCCAAGGCCGCCGAGGCGCATTTCGAGAAAGCCGTGGGCCGTGAAGTGGCCGCCGATTACTACCTCGGCCAGATCTACCGCCGTGGCTACCTGGGCAAGGTTTACCCGCAAAAAGCCCTGGACCACCTGCTGACCGCAGCGCGCAACGGCCAGAACAGCGCCGACTTCGCCATTGCCCAACTGTTTTCCCAAGGCAAGGGCACCAAGCCCGACCCATTGAACGCCTATGTCTTCAGCCAGTTGGCCAAGGCCCAGGACACGCCAGAAGCCAATGACCTGGCCACCCAGCTCGAAGCGCCGCTGACGCCTGCGCAACGCGCCGAAGGCCAACGCCTGGTGCAACAGGAACTGGCCGCCCGCGGCACCCTGGCCCAAAGCACGCTGCAACTGCACGCCCTGCAAGAAGAAGACGGCGAGGAATCCCTATGAAGCTCAACCCATTCGTGAAGGCCGGCATCGGCCTGACCTTCGCCCTGCTGTGGTCGTGCCCGACCCTGGCCGCGCTCACCGAAGCCAAGAACTTCGGCCTGGAAGTCAAAGCCACCGCGCAGTCTGAAGATGACCGCGACCTCGGCACCCAGAAAGGCGGCGACGTCAACGGCATCGGCCTCGACCTGCGCCCCTGGATCTACGGCGAAAGCGGCGCGTGGAGCGCCTACGCCATGGGCCAGGCCGTGGTGTCCAGCGACATCATCGAGACCGACACCCTGCAACAGTCGGCCGATGACACCACCGAGCAGCAGTCGAGCAACGACGACCGCAAGGCCAAGAAAAACTACCTGGCCCTGCGTGAGTTCTGGGTCGGCTACAGCGGCTTCACGCCCTACCCCGGCGAGATCCTCAAGTTCGGCCGCCAGCGCCTGCGCAATGACGACGGCCAATGGCGCGACACCAACATCGAAGCGCTGAACTGGACCTTCGACACCACCTTGCTCAAGGCCAATGTCGGCGCCGCCGAACGCTTCAGCGAATACCGCACCGACCTCAAGGAACTGTCACCGGTCGACAAAGACCGCCAGCACTTCTACGCCGACGCCGCCTACCAGTGGACGCCGGGCCAGTGGATCGGCGTGCGCGGCCACCACACCCATGACGACGGCAAGCTCGACTACGCCGAACCGGGTGTCGCCAGCGACCCGTTGGACAAGCGCGAAAACGGCGACCTGACCTGGCTGGGCATCGAAGCCAACAGCGATGCCTATAACTGGCGCAACACCAACACGGTCAACTACTGGGCCAGCATCACCGGCATGCGCGGCGACCGCGACAAGGTCAACGCCTTGAACGCCGACGGCTCGCGCCCCACCAGCGCCAAGCGCAGCGATGACCTGAGCGGCTGGGCCACCGACATCGGCGTGCGCCTGCGCCTGGACCCGCAGTGGCAAGTCGGCGCGGCCTATTCGCGCGCCAGTGCCGAGTACGAACAGAACGGCCTGCAAAGCAACCGTTCGAACTGGACCGGTACCCAGTCGCGTGTGCATCGCTTCGGTGAAGCCTTTCGCGGCGAGATGAACAACATGCAGTCCATGAGCCTGTTCGGTTCCTGGCAACTGCGCGAGGACTACGACGCCAGCCTGGTGTACCACAAGTTCTGGCGCGTGGACGGCAACAAGCCGGTGGGCAGCAACGGCATCGACGCGGTGCAGAACAACACCGATGACGTCACCGGTGCAATTCTCTCCAGCACCTCCCTGCCCCTTGAAGACGGCAAGAAAGACCTCGGGCAAGAGATGGACCTGGTGGTCACCAAGTACTTCAAGAAAGGCTTGCTGCCTGCGGCGCTGAGCCAGTCGATCGACGAGCCATCGGCGCTGGTGCGTTTGCGTGCCGGCGTGTTCAAGCCCGGCGATGCCTATGGCAGCCAGGTCGACTCCTACATGCACCGCGCGTTTGTCGACGTGGTCTGGAAATTCTGATGGGAGCCTGCGCCATGAATGCTCAAAGCCTACTCGTCGCGGCAATGCTGATGGCCAGCGCCACAGCGTTCGCCGATACGGCGGCCAAGGCGCCGACCATCGCCAAGGAACTGCAACAGGCCAAGACCTATACCATTTCCAGCCCGCCCACCGCGCCGCTGGAAATGGCCAAGCCGGCGCTGCCCGACCTGTCGGGCTACACCGCGCAGGCGATGGAAAAGAAAATCGTCAAGACCAAGGCGGGCAAAATCAGCATCCGCCGCATGATGCAGGAAGACGCGCTCAAGGACTTTATCGGCGGCGATAACAAGATGGCCGAATGGGTGGTGCGCCAGCATGGCATTCCCCAGGCGATCTTCGTCGACGACGGCTACATGAACCTCAAGGACCTGCTGGGCAAAGTGCCCAAGCAGTACTTCAGCGAAACCTCGCCGGGGGTGTTCCTGGCCAAGTTGCCGATCGTGGTGGGCCGTAAAGGTATCCTCGATATCGACAAAAACACCCAGGAGCTGCGCCTGTCCCAGCAAGCCGGTTCGTTTTTGATCAACGACGGCCAGCTGTTCGTGCGCGATACCAAGGTCACCGGCTGGGATGAAAAAGCCAACGGCCCGGCGCTGTTCAAGTCGGCCAAGGAGTTCCGCCCGTTCCTGCTGGCCTGGGGCGGCACCGAGACCTATATCTCCAAAACGAAGATGGCCAGCTTCGGTTACGCCAACAGTAAGTCGTACGGGGTGAGTATTTCCCAGTACACGCCGAACATGGCCAAGGTGCTCAAGCGCCCCGAGCCGACCGGTTGGATCATCGATTCCGAGTTCTCGGACATGTGGTACGGCTTCTACTGCTACGAGACCACAGGCTTTGTGATCAAGGGCAATACCTACAAAGACAACATCGTCTACGGCATTGACCCCCATGACCGTTCCCACGGCCTGATCATCGCGGACAACACCGTCTACGGCACCAAGAAGAAGCACGGCATCATCATTTCCCGGGAGGTGAACGACAGCTTCATCTTCAACAACCGCAGCTATGACAACAAGCTGTCGGGCCTGGTGATCGACCGTAACAGCGTCAACAACCTGATCGCCGACAACGAGATCTACCGCAACCACACCGACGGCATCACCCTCTATGAGAGCGGTGACAACCTGCTGTGGGGCAACAAGGTGATCAGCAACCGTCGCCACGGGATCCGCGTGCGTAACAGCGTGAACATCAAGCTCTACGAAAACACCTCGATGGCCAACGGGCTGACCGGCGTGTACGGCCACATCAAGGACTTGACCGACACCGACCGCGACATCGCCCTCGACCCGTTCGACGCCAAGGTGTCGCTGATCGTGGTGGGCGGGGAACTGGCGGGTAACGGCAGCGGGCCGCTGTCCATCGATTCGCCGTTGAGTATCGAACTGTATCGCGTGTCGATGCTGGCGCCGACCAAATCCAGCGGCATTAGCTTCTCCGGCATCCTGGGTGACCGCCAGGAAGAAATTCTCGACCTGCTGGTACGCCAGCAGAAAGCCGTGCTGATCGACCCCGTCGAACGCCAGACCGAATTGCAGGACTGAGGATGACCCTTATGCACCCACACATGATCAAACTGCTGAGCCTCTCGGGTCTGACCCTCGGCCTGCTGGCGGCCAGCCAGGGCGTACGCGCCGATGAGGTCAAAGCCCCGACCTTCACCGCCGAGCCGTGCTGCAGCCTGTGCCCGGCCGCCCACGACGCGAAGAACTACACCACGCGCTACCAGCAGAACTTCACCACCCTGGTACAAGCCCAGGGCGACTGGCTGTTCCGTACCCAGGAAGACCTGCGCACCGAATTCGACACCACCCCGGCCGGCTACAAGCGCATGCAGCAGCTGCACGATGCGTTCAAGAGCAAGGGCGTGGAACTGGTGGTGGTCTACCAGCCAACCCGTGGCCTGGTGAACCGCAACAAGCTCAACCCTGAGGAAAAGGCCAAGTACGATTTCGACAAGGCCCTGACCAACTACAAGACCATGCTCGGCCGCTTCGCCAAGATGGGTTACGTGGTGCCAGACCTGTCGCCGCTGACCAACGAACAACTGCCGGATGAATTGCCGGCCCACGACTTCTACTTCCGTGGCGACCAGCACTGGACCCCTTACGGCGCCCAGCGCACCGCGAAAATCGTCGCGGCCAAGGTCAAGCAGATGCCGGAATATGCCGAGATTCCCAAGCGTGAGTTCGAGACCAAGCGCTCGGGCCGCATGGGCAAGACCGGCACCCTGCACAACATGGCCGGGCAACTGTGTGGCACCAGCTATGCGATCCAGTACATGGACCAGTTCACCACCGAGCCCAAGGGCGAAGCCGGTGACGGCGACCTGTTCGGCGATTCGGGCAACCCGCAGATCACCCTGGTGGGCACCAGCCACAGTGGCAAGAACTACAACTTCGCAGGTTTTCTGGAAGAAGAAATCGGCGCCGACATCCTCAACGTTGCCTTCCCCGGCGGTGGCCTGGAAGGTTCGATGCTGCAGTACCTGGGCAGCGATGAATTTCAGAAGAGCCCGCCGAAGATCCTGATCTGGGAATTCTCGCCGCTGTACCGCCTCGACCAGGAAACCATCTACCGCCAGATGATGGCGCTGCTGGACAACGGCTGCGAAGGCAAGACCGCGCAAATGTCGGCCAGCACCACGCTCAAACCGGGCAAAAACGAACTGATGGTCAACAGCGCCAACAAAGACCTGCGCAACGCCAACCATCAGGTCGATATCCGCTTCGCCGATCCGTCGGTGAAAACCTTGCAAGCCACCCTCTGGTACATGAACGGGCGCCACGAGGACATCAAGATCGAGAAACCCGAAACATCCGGTACAGACGGGCGTTTCGCCTTTGAACTGCGCACCGATGAAGACTGGGCCTCGCAGAACTTGCTGGCCGTGGAAGTGCAGGGCCCCGAAGCGGGCGCTGCGGCGCAGAAGGTTGAAGCGAAAATTTGCACACGCAACGTATTTCCAAGCGGTGGTCAGCAGACCGCCCAACTCGGAAAGTGAGGTTACCTATGCAAAAGTTATTGCTCCCTGGCCTGCTGGGCCTGGCCATGTTCGCAGGTTCCGTCAATGCGGCGGCGCCACTGCGTCCGCCCCAGGGCTATTTCGCACCGATCGAAGCGTTCAAGACCGGCGACTTCAAGAATGATTGCGACGCCATGCCAACGCCCTACACCGGGCCGTTGCAGTTTCGCAGCAAATACGAAGGCTCCGACAAGGCCCGTTCGACCCTGAATGTGCAGTCGGAAAAAGCCTTTCGCGACAGCACCGCCGACATCACCAAGCTGGAAAAAGACACCAGCAAACGGGTGATGCAGTTCATGCGCGACGGCCGTCCACAGCAGCTCGAATGCACCCTGAACTGGCTGGTGTCATGGGCCAAGGCCGATGCGTTGATGTCCAAGGACTTCAATCACACCGGCAAGTCCATGCGCAAATGGGCGCTGGGCAGCATGGCCTCGGCCTATGTGCGCCTGAAGTTCTCCGAGTCGCAGCCACTGGCCAAGCACCCGCAGGAAGCCCAGCAGATCGAAGCCTGGTTCAACAAGCTGGCCGACCAGGTGGTGAGCGACTGGGACAACCTGCCCCTGGAAAAAACTAACAACCACTCGTACTGGGCCGCCTGGTCGGTGATGGCAACGTCCATCGCTACCAACCGCCGCGACCTGTTTGACTGGGCGGTGAAGGAATACAAGGTCGGCGTGAACCAGGTCGATGACCAGGGTTTCCTGCCGAACGAATTGAAGCGCCAGCAACGCGCCCTGTCGTACCACAACTACGCGCTGCCGCCGCTGTCGATGATCGCCAGCTTTGCCCTGGTCAACGGCGTGGACCTGCGCCAGGAAAACAACAGCGCGCTCAAGCGCCTGGGTGACAAGGTGCTAGCCGGGGTGAAAGACCCGGACATCTTCGAGCAAAAGAACGGCAAAGAGCAGGACATGAAGGACCTCAAGGAAGACATGAAATTTGCCTGGCTTGAGCCCTTCTGCTCCCTCTACACCTGCGCGCCGGATGTGATCGAACGCAAGCATGGCATGCAACCGTTCAAGACCTTCCGCCTGGGCGGTGACCTGACCAAGGTCTACGACCCGGCGCATGAAAAAGGCAACAAAGGCAGCTAGTCGCTGATCGTTCCCACGCTCTGCGTGGGAATGCAGCACGGGACGCTGTGCGTCCCAAAGCGTGGCGCAGAGCGCCACAAGAGGCATTCCCACGCAGAGCGTGGGAACGATCACAACCTCCCCCGACATCGTGGGGGGTTTGGGGGGGCTCTGGCCCTTGACTGTTGGTTAAACATGGAGAGATCGGGATGGTTTTCTCGTCCAATGTGTTCCTGTTTCTGTTCTTGCCGATCTTCCTCGGCTTGTACTATTTGAGCGGGCAACGCTATCGCAATCTGCTGCTGCTGATTGCCAGCTACGTGTTCTACGCCTGGTGGCGAGTGGACTTCCTGGCGCTGTTCGCGGCCGTCACGCTGTGGAACTACTGGATCGGCCTCAAGGTCGGTGCCGCGGGCGTTCGCACCAAGCCGGCGCAGCGCTGGCTATTGCTCGGCGTGGCGGTCGACCTGTGCATCCTCGGCTACTTCAAGTACGCCAACTTCGGCGTCGACAGCATCAACGTGATGATGAAGTCGGCGGGCCTGGAGCCGTTCATCCTCACCCACGTGCTGTTGCCGATCGGGATCTCGTTCTACATCTTCGAGTCCATCAGCTACATCATCGACGTGTACCGTGGTGACACCCCGGCCACCCGCAACCTCATCGACTTCGCAGCGTTCGTGGCGATCTTCCCGCACCTGATCGCCGGTCCCGTGCTGCGCTTTCGCGACCTGGCCGACCAGTTCAACAACCGCACCCACACCCTGGATAAATTTTCCGAGGGCTGCACGCGGTTCATGCAGGGTTTCATCAAGAAGGTCTTTATTGCTGACACCCTCGCGGTGGTGGCCGACCATTGCTTCGCCCTGCAAAACCCCACCACAGGCGATGCCTGGCTCGGCGCGCTGGCCTATACCGCGCAGCTGTACTTCGACTTCTCCGGCTACAGCGACATGGCCATTGGCTTGGGTTTGATGATGGGTTTTCGCTTCATGGAAAACTTCAAGCAGCCCTACATCAGCCAGTCGATCACCGAGTTCTGGCGGCGCTGGCACATCAGCCTGTCCACCTGGCTGCGTGACTACTTGTACATCACCCTGGGCGGCAACCGCAAAGGCACCCTGACCACTTACCGCAACCTGTTCCTGACCATGCTGCTCGGTGGCCTGTGGCACGGCGCGAACATCACCTACATCGTGTGGGGCGCCTGGCACGGCATGTGGCTGGCGATTGAAAAAGCCATCGGGCTGAACACCGCACCGCGCAGTTTCAATGTGCTGCGCTGGGCCTTCACCTTCCTGCTGGTGGTAATGGGCTGGGTGATTTTCCGCGCCGAAAATCTGCACGTTGCCGGGCGTATGTACGGTGCGATGTTCAGCTTTGGCGAGTGGTCGCTGTCGGAACTCAACCGCGCCAATCTCACCGGCCTGCAAGTGGCAACCCTGGTGGTGGCCTATGCAACACTGGCGTTCTTCGGCCTGCGCGACTTCTACACCAACCGCCCGGCCGACAAGGCCAAGCCAGCCGACCCGAGCCTGATCAAGGCCGTACCCGGCGACAACCCTGGCAGCATCCACGAGCCGGGTTTCAGCGTGGGCCGTGACGCTGCCGTGCAACCGGCCTACTGGACCGCTGACTGGCCACGCTACGCCATGCGCGCTGCGGTGCTGCTGCTGTTCGTGGCGTCGATTCTCAAACTGTCGGCGCAGAGTTTCTCGCCGTTCCTTTACTTCCAATTCTGAGGGAGCCGACCATGACCCGTTCATTACGCGTCCTCTACATAAGCCTGTTCCTGGTGCTATTGCTGGCACTTGGCGCCTGGTCGCTGCGCAGCTTCTTTGGCTTCAGCACCAACGCCGATGCCACTGTGCTCAACGGTCGCTGGACCAAAGCCGTCGAGACCCATTACGACGACGAGTTCCCGATCAAGCGCCTGGGCACCAACCTGTGGGCGGCGCTGGACTACAAGCTGTTCAATGAAGGCCGCCCTGGTGTGGTGCTGGGCCGTGATCACTGGTTGTACAGCGACGAGGAGTTCAACCCCGCCGTCAACGAAGACCAGAACCTGCAAGGCAACTACGCGCTGGTCGAAGGCGTACGCCAGAAGCTCAAGGCCCAGGGTATCCAACTGGTGATGGCGATCGTACCGGCCAAGGTGCGCCTGTATCCGGAGCACCTGGGTGAAGTGAAACCGGCCAGCGTGCACGCCAACCTGTACCAGGATTTCCACGCTCGAGTGGCTGCCGACAACATCCCGGCCCCGGACCTGCTTGGCCCGCTGCAACAGGCCAAGCTGAGTGGCAAGCAAGTGTTCCTGCGCACCGACACTCACTGGACACCGGACGGTGCCGAAGTCGCCGCCAAGCAATTGGCCAAGGCGATTGCCGACAAGACCCCACTGAGCGGCGAGCCGCAGCGCTTTGTCACCGAGGCGGAAAAGACCGAGCCGCATAAAGGCGACTTGCGTTTGTTCCTGCCCCTGGACCCGCTGTTCGAAAACCTGATGCCGCCTAAAGAGCCGCTGGAAAAACGCGTCACCCACCTGGTCGAAGAAAAAGGTGACGACGCGCTGTTCAGCGACAGCGAAACCCCGGTGGCCCTGGTGGGCACCAGCTACAGCGCCAACCCCAACTGGAACTTCGTGGGTGCGCTCAAGCAAGCCTTGCACAGCGACGTGGTCAGCTACGCCGAAGACGGCCACGGCCCGATTCTGCCGATGCTCAGCTACCTGAAAAGCGACGACTTCAAGAACAACCCGCCCCAGGTGCTGATCTGGGAATTCCCTGAACGCTATCTGCCCGTTAACAACGAAATCGGTGATGCCGACCCGGCCTGGGTTGCGCAGCTTAAACAAGCCGGTTCGCGCCAACAGAACATGGCAATCAACACATCTGAATCCGAGACGCCCGACCGGGCGCAAAACTGAAAGAGAGGTAACTCACAATGACTTTCACTACTACTCCTCGTCGTCTCGCTAAAACCCTGGCAATCGCTGCGGGCCTGAGCTTCGTATCCCTGTCGGCCTTCGCTGGCGGTGACGCCGCCCTGTACGGCCCGACTGCGCCAAAAGGCTCCAGCTTTGTGCGTATCTACAACGCCAGTAATCAGGAAGTCAGCGCCACCGTTGGCAGCACCAACCTCAGCGACGTTGCGCCACTGGCCAGCAGCGACTTCAGCTTCATGCCCGGCGGTGACTACAGCGCCAAGGTCGGCAGCCAGACCCTGCCGGTCAAGCTCGCCGCCGACCACTACTACACCCTGGTCAACAGCGGCAGCGGCCAGCCGCAGTTGATCGAAGAGCCACCGTTCAAGAACAAGCAAAAATCCTTGGTGCGCGTACAGAACCTCAGCGACAAGGCCCTGACCCTGAAAACCGCCGACGGCAAGACCGATGTGGTCAAGTCGGTGGCTGCCAAGGGCCGTGGCGAGCGTGAGATCAACCCGGTGAAAGTGAGCCTGGCGTTGTATGACGGTGACAAGAAAGTCGGCGATGTGAAGCCGGTTGCGTTGGAACGCGGTGAAGCGGCGGTGCTGTATGTCACCGGCTCAGGTTCAAGCCTGTCGCCAGTGTGGGTGAAACGCCCCGTGTCGACCCGCTAACTATTTCCCTGAGTTGACACGCCCCCTTGTGGGAGCTGGCTTGCCTGCGATGGCGGTCTTGCAGGCGCCATCGCAGGCAAGCCAGCTCCCACACTGAACGGGTTTCAGCTCAGGACCGAGACAAAAACAAGAGTGAAACGACAAACCTTCGTAGCTCTGACCCATATCGATTCAAGGAGAAACACCATGATCCCAGTAATCCTTTCCGGTGGTAGCGGCTCACGTCTTTGGCCGCTTTCCCGTAAACAGTTCCCCAAGCAATTCCTGGCTCTGACCGGCGAGCACACCTTGTTCCAGCAAACCCTGGAGCGCCTGGTGTTCGAAGGCATGGACGCCCCTATCGTGGTCTGCAACAAAGACCACCGTTTCATCGTCAACGAGCAACTGAGCGCACGCAAGCTCGACTGCCAGCGCATCCTGATGGAACCGTTCGGCCGCAACACTGCGCCGGCCGTGGCCCTGACCGCGATGATGCTGGTTAACGAAGGCCGTGACGACTTGATGCTGGTACTGCCCGCCGACCACGTGATCGACGACCAGAAAGCCCTGCAACGCGCACTGGCCCTGGCTACCGTGGCCGCCGAGCGTGGCGAGATGGTGCTGTTCGGCGTGCCAGCCACCCGCCCGGAAACCGGCTACGGCTACATCAAGTCCACCAACGATTCGCTGCTGCCTGAAGGCGTGAGCCGCGTGCAACAGTTCGTGGAAAAGCCCGATGAAAAACGTGCGGTCGAGTTCGTCAAAAGCGGCGGCTACTTCTGGAACAGCGGCATGTTCCTGTTCCGCGCCAGTCGCTTCCTCGAAGAGCTGAAAAAGCACGACCCGGACATCTACGACACCTGCGTGCTGACCCTGGAACGCAGCGAGCAGACCGCCGACACCGTGACCTTCGACGACGCCACCTTCGCCTGCTGCCCGGACAACTCCATCGACTACGCCGTGATGGAAAAAACCCAACGCGCCTGCGTGGTGCCATTGGCTGCTGGTTGGAGCGACGTAGGCTGCTGGGCCTCGCTGTGGGCGGTCAACGATAAAGACGCCAACGGCAACGTGAGCAAAGGCGACGTGGTGATCCAGGACAGCCGCAACTGCATGGTGCACGGCAACGGCAAACTGGTGTCGGTGATCGGCCTGGATAACATCGTGGTGGTGGAAACCAAGGACGCGATGATGATTGCCCACAAGGACAAGGTCCAGGGCGTCAAGCAGATGGTCAACACCCTCAACGAGCAAGGCCGCAGCGAAACCCAGAACCACTGCGAAGTCTATCGCCCGTGGGGTTCCTACGACTCGGTGGACATGGGCGGGCGCTTCCAGGTCAAGCACATCTCGGTCAAGCCGGGCGCGTGCCTGTCGCTGCAGATGCACCACCACCGCGCCGAACACTGGATCGTGGTGAGCGGCACCGCCGAAGTCACCTGTGACGAGAACGTGTTCCTGCTCTGCGAAAACCAGTCCACCTACATCCCGATTGCCTCGGTGCACCGCCTGCGCAACCCGGGCAAGATCCCGCTGGAGATCATCGAAGTGCAATCGGGCAGCTACCTGGGCGAGGACGATATCGAGCGCTTCGAAGATATCTACGGGCGCTCGACACCGGTTGAACGTGGCGTATCGGTGAAAACTATCGCGCAGTAAAACAGTCGTACAAGAAGCCCTCGTCCAGCCCATTGCGTCCCCTATCCGCAGTGGGTTGGGTGGGGGCTTTTTCCTACTTGCTCACCACGCTTTCAAGACGCCTTCAACCAAAATAGTCTGGAAACTTATTCGGCCCCAGATACAGGAAGTTCGACGGCGTCAGCTTGATTTCTTTGTCCATCTTAAGCTCGATAATCGAGCTGCCTGCCGTGACAGGGCCTAACTCCCGCGGGACTTGGTCAGTGCTGAATATCACCTTGTACTCCCCCCTTCCGGCATAGCGTTCGTTGCCCAGAAACAAAAGGGTTTCAACGTTTTCACTGTTGAGCTGCTGGCCTGGAGGGTTAACGTACACACCGCCCTTCGAACCCGCGCGCGTTTCATTACGCGTTAAGTCATTGATGCCCTGGGCCCGGGCTATCGCTTCTGCGCCTTCCTTGCTGGTGTAATGAATGTAAACAGGTTGCCCGTTATGAAAGCCCGAATCCAACACCGACTGCCAATTGTGATGATTGGCCAATACCTGACCAGGGGGTACCACTGCAGGCGAAGGAGGATTACCTTTGCGCCCCGGTTTTTGTTGTGGTGCAAGCCTGACACTCTCCGCATTCGCAGTTTTTTTGCCACCGCCGGCGTTGCCAGCCAATCGCCATTCGCCGTTGCCGGTCGGAACCAGCATCATTACCTGCTTCTGGCTATTGGGGTCGATAACACGCACAGGCTTGCCCGCGCCCTTGTAGTGCCGTTCAACCTGAAAGGTCCTGTCCTTTCCCGTACCATCAGTGAAGCGCACATAGAACTCTTCGCCGACTTGATACGTGCCATCCCCCCTTATCGTACGACCTTCAAGAAAGCCGTCTGGCAGTGCGTGCTCGCTGTAGTCGGGCAACTGACGTCCGGTCCCGGCTCCGTTTGATGCTGCGTTCGTCACCTGGGTAGGGTTGCCCACCTTGGACGATTGCTTGTGCAATATCTGTTGCAGCTCGCGATAGCTACTCTTGAGCAGCGACTTCCCCCCTTTTGCCAACCCCTCGACCAGATCCCCCAGCCCATCGGCAGGGTTCAAGCCGCCGGCCAATGACCGCACGACACTGTCGGAGGCTTTGAACGCTCGCGTTCCGAGTTTTTCGCTCAACTTGCTCAGCGCCCTGCCCGCCTGACCAACCCCTTTGGCGAATGGAACGATGAAACCGAAAATATCCAGTGCAAAGTCCAGAATCGCCGCGCCAGTATTGCCCTTGACTGCGTTTTCGATCGCATTTTTAAAGGGAATCAGTCCGGTCACAAAATCATGTCCCGCCTTGATGCCAGCCTCCTCCTTCTCCACTTCGGTGACGCCCTTCGCCCCGGCCTCCATCGCCTCCCGATCATGGAGCAGGTGGCCGGCTACCACCTCGGCGATCCTATCAAAACGAGGGTTCAGGTCGGTGACGGCATCGGCGTGCTGTCCTGCGCGAGGTTCAGGCATGTTCGGAGCGCTGATCGGAGCTGTCAGCAACCCGTCGCTGTACTGCTCAGGTCGCGCCTGCGTGCCATTTTCATAGGCCGCATAATCGACCCATATACCGATCCCCTTGGCCTGCGTCGTTTCGTAGGTCTCGGCATTCGCGACTCTCGGTGGGGGGTTAGGCAAATGCCTGGGCAAGTCTTCGCGTCGACGAATAACACCTTGCAGAGGGAACACTTCGTAATAAACATGGCGGATGTTTTTAGGGTCTTGATCGCTGCCGTTCTTATCAATTTTGGTTTGCACGCGCATCAACAGCCCGTAACGTGCTTTGGCTGCTCGTGCTTCGTCCGCCGACTCCGTTCCCTGAGCTTCGGCCGTGCTGGATTTACGTAAGGAAAAAAACTCGACCTTGCCCGACGCGATGGTTTGGCGATCTTCCAAAGGAAGCTGCGACAACTGATGCTTGACTGTCGTCGTCAGCCCTTCCTTCATATTTTTGAAGTAACTATCAAATTCGCTCTTGAACTGCTGATTCACATCAGGCAAAGGCTTGACCCTGGGGAAGCGGTTGCCGAGCTGGAAATCGTACCGCTCCCCTCGGGGAATACGGTTCATTTTGCCGGCCATGTAGATCTCTTCAAGCGAGTGCTCCTTGCTCTCGCTGGCATCGATATTGGCAATCTTTATGTTGCGCACATTGAATGAATATCCAGCACCATAGGCCGCTGTCAGATTTTTATTGGCGATGTCCCGGCGAGTCGGCATGGTGGCGGCCAGTTGGTCGTGGGCTTTTTTCAAGGCATTGAGTTGCGCATTAAAAGCCTCGTATACCGCGGCCACATCTTCCGGTGTATACGCGTCATCAGTCTTTTGAACCATCTTGTCCTGGGCAATTGCCCATTGAATCAAGGCATGGGTCTGGGCCTTGGCCTCGATTGCCGCCTGTGTGTCCGTGACAGGGCTATGCTCGGCCAAGCGCATAAACGTTTTGAAATCGGTATGCGTCGCTATACCCGGCGCCCAGAACTCCTGGGCTTGCACAACTGCCGAGAGCCTGGCAAACGTCGTCGACTTGAGCGTCAGGTTGTCGGGTAACCCCTTGACGATAAAGGCAGGCTCAGACCCCGCAAGTAGCAGGCGAGCGGCGGCGGCAGCCATTTCGGCAGGCACTTTGCCCTGTTCTACCAGGTGTTGCTCCAGACGCGACACCACTACCGAAGGATGTACATCCCTGTTGGCTGCCTGATAAAGATCATAGCCGGCCACCACACCACGCTGGTTGCCGGCCAGTGGGTCCAGCTCCAGTACCATGGCCGCCATCGCCCAGTTCGAGGGGTCAGTTGAAAGCGATGCATCGTCGACAGTTAGCGCAGTTTTCAGCGTTTGGCCCAAACCCGTAATCTGCGTACTTCCCATCATGCTGTCGAGGACTTGTGCGGCGCTCTTGCCCTGGAGCGAAGCGCCATGCTGCTCATAAAATGCGCAGAAAATGCCTTTCCCGGGCGACAGCCGCGCCATTTCTGCCTGTGTTATTTCGCTGACCTTCTTGCGTTGCTCACTGTCCAGTGTCGCTGACTCAGACAACAATCCCCAGTGGTTGCCGTGCTCTGCGGGCTCGGGCAAGGGTTCTTTGAGCACTGCAATCAAATTTGCCAGTTGCCCGATGTCTTTCGGAATCAGCAACTGATTTTCCCGCAAGAACCAGGCAACCGAATCTTCATCGCCCGCTTCAATTCCATAGGCGCGCGCGAATGCGGAATACTCATGAACGGAAAACTTTTTCGTTTCCAACAACGTCGTAATATCCAGATTCGACTCCTTGACCAAGGCATCGTGAATTTGCTGCAACGCCCCGACCAAGCGATAGTTGTTCTGGATGTTCCCCGTCAGCTCTTGCCAATAACTGAGGGGCTGCCCGGCGATAAGCGACGCGTCGCCAGTAGCAGGGTTTTCCAATTCAGTACTGCGTCGAAGCCGAGGTAACCCGCGCGCATTCGATGGCGAATAGGGTTGAGTGTCTTCGTGGCCCATTGCCGGTGGTACCACCGGCGCCAAGGGCGTTGTAGGAAGCCGCGGCGGTTGCACGAAGGACGGACTGGAAGCAAGGGTGATCATGGGTTTCTATCTCACGCAAGATGACTGGGACTTGGGCTTGTCGATGTAATCGTTCCGACAGGTTTAAGTGCGTCTTGAGTGTCGATTCATACAAAAAAACGCGATAAAAACTTATTTAGGTTTATGTCAAAAAACGATGCTGCCACTCGATTGTCTTGCTTGCGATGACGTAATCCAGTCCCAACACATCGCTCAAGGTAGCCAATCCCACCTAAGCTTAAGTTAGGATGCTGGTTACTTACTTGAGGTGGCCTCCATGTTCTTCGGCGTTCTCCTGATCATCACCTGGCTGGTCCTGCTGCTGCGCTACCCGGCCAAGGCGCTGCCGGTATCGTTGGCCGCTGCCGTCGGCCTGGGGTTTGTCGCAGTGTGGGTGGTATGGCTGGACAACCGCGAAGCGTCGCAACTGGCACGCCTTGAGCTGCGTATCAGCTATGCCCCGCAAGACTGCCCCGCCGACCGACCGCTCAAACTGACCCTCAACAACGGCAACGACGTACCGCTCACCGAACTGCGCTGGCGCGTCGCCGCCTATGCACCGGGCGATACGGTCAACCTGGCCGACAACGTCTACGCCGCCCCACGCTATCGCGGCCCCGGCGAGTTGCAGGCGGGCGCCACCTGGGAAGACTGCCTGCCCACCCCGCCGCTGCGCCCTGGCTATCGCCCACAAACCCTGGAATTTCGCGCCGAGCACCTGCAAGGCAGTTTCTCGGACTGACAAAGGATGGACCCATGCCCAACGTACTGATCACCGGTTGCTCCAGCGGCATCGGCCGTGCCCTCGCCGATGCGTTCAAAGCCGCAGGCTTTGAGGTATGGGCCAGCGCCCGCCGACCCGATGACGTCGCCGCCCTCGCGGCCGCAGGCTTCAATGCTGTGCAGTTGGACGTCAATGACTGCGCCGCTTTACAACTCCTGGCCGAGCAATTGAGCGAGCTAGATGTACTGGTCAACAACGCTGGCTACGGCGCCATGGGCCCGTTGCTCGACGGCGGTACCGAGGCGATGAAACGCCAATTCGAAACCAATGTGTTTTCCATCGTCGGCGTGACCCAGGCGCTGTTCCCGGCCTTGCGTCGCAGCAAGGGCCTGGTGGTGAATATCGGCAGTGTTTCCGGCGTATTGGTGACGCCGTTCGCCGGCGCCTATTGCGCATCCAAAGCCGCTGTGCATGCGTTGAGCGACGCCCTGCGCATGGAGCTGGCACCGTTTGGCGTGCGCGTGATGGAAGTGCAGCCCGGTGCGATCAATACCAGCTTTGCCAAGAATGCCGGCGCCCAGGCCGAATTGCTGATCCACGAACAGTCGCCATGGTGGCCGTTGCGCGAGGGCATTCGTGCACGTAGCCAAGCATCCCAGGACAAGCCAACCCCAGCCAGTGAATTTGCCGCAGACGTGCTCAAGGCGGTGCAGCAAGGGCAACCACCGCGTCTGCTGCGCTCGGGCAACGGCAGCCGGGCGCTGCCGTTGATGGCGGCGCTGGTGCCCAAGGGGTTGTTGGAGAAGGTGTTGAGGAAGCGTTTTGGCTTGGGCGGTACGCTCTAAGGCTTCATGAAATCAATAAACGCCCGCACCTTCAGCGGTAAATGCCGCGTGTCCGGGTAGATCGCGTAGACCCCTTGCGGGGCAAAGCGATGGTCCGCCAACAGGCGCACCAAGCGTCCCGCGTCCAGATCCTCCTGCACCAGCCACTGCGGCAGAACCGCCACACCGTGGCCGCGCACGGCAAACGCCTGGAGGACCGACGCGCTGTCGGCCACCAACGCGGACGGGCCGGCCCGATAAGGGTGTTCGCGACCTGCCGGGTCGGTGACGCTCAGCTCGGTCAAGCGGCCATGGCCCAGCCTGGGCAGCTGCTCCAACTCAGCCAGAGTTTGAACTGCGGCAAACTGCGGCGCCGCGACGGCAAACACCTCGAACGTCGATAACTGCACGGCGCGATGATTGGAGTCCATCAAGCGCCCCAGCCGTATTGCCACGTCAAAACGCTCGGAGATCAGGTCGGCGTGGGTGGAAGATGTGGATAAGTGGATGTTCAGGTCCGGGTGCAGGCGGCGAAAGGCTTCTACCGCCGGGGCGACCACAGCCAGGGCATATTCCACGGTGGTGGTGATACGCAGGGTGCCTTTGAGTTGGGCATGCTCACTGCGGGCTTCCTCTACCGCCAGGCGGGCCTCTTCAAGCATGCGCGTGCAGCGCAGGTAGAAGCGTTCGCCGGCATCGGTGAGCGCCAACTGACGAGTGTTGCGGGTCAGCAGGGTGACGCCAAGTTCCGCCTCCAGACGCTTGAGGTTGAAGCTGACCACGGCGCGAGTCTGGCCCAGCAGGCCCGCAGCGGCGGTGAGCGAACCGGCCTCGACCACGGCCTTGAAGGTGTCAAAACGGTCCAGGCTGACCATGGTGGACGCCCTCCTTTGTCAAAATATTTTTGACAAACTAGCAGGCAAACCGGCGTATCCCAAACCCTGCGTGCGGCCTACCCTGCCGGCCTCACTCGCAGGATCGCGTTCATGACCTACCGTTCAAAAGTCGCCTGGATCTTTTTATTGGGTTTTGCCCTGGACCTGGTAAACATGTTTGTCGCCACCGTCGCCTACCCGGACATCGCCCGCGAGCTGCACGCCTCGGTCACGCAACTGGCGTGGATCAGCAACGCCTACATGCTCGGGCTGACCCTGATCATTCCCTTGAGTGTGTGGTTGGCGGCGATGATGGGCGAACGCACGCTGATCGCCACCAGCCTGCTGCTGTTCGCCGGTGCCTCAGTGATGGTGGGCCAGGCCGGGTCCATCGAGGCGTTGATTGGCTGGCGCGCAGTGCAAGGGCTTGGCGGCGGCTTGCTGATTCCCGTGGGGCAAGCCATGGCGTACCGTCACTTTCCCGCCGCCGAGCGCAGCCAGTTGACGGCGCGAGTGATGTCGGTGGCGTTGCTGGTGCCGGCGCTATCGCCAGCGTTGGGTGGGGTGATTGTCGACAGTGTTTCATGGCGCTGGATTTTCTACACCAACCTGCCCCTGGCCATGATCACCCTGCTGCTGGCCTTGCTGTGGATAAAGCCCGACGCGCCTGCGAGCGTGCGTCCGCCCTTGGACTTGGGCGCTGTGTTCAAACAAGTCGCCAGCCCGATGCTGCGCGTGGCGATGCTGGTGTACCTGTGTGTCCCCGGCGTGTTTATCGGCACCAGCCTGATCGCCATCCTTTATGTGCGCAGCCTGGGCTATGACGCCACCCAGACCGGCGCGCTGATGCTGCCCTGGGCGCTGGCCTCGGCAGTGGCAATCTACCTGAGCAAGAAACGCTTCAATCGCTACGGCCCCAAACCCTTGCTGCTGGCGGGCATGGCGCTGCAAGGTGCTGGCATCCTGTTGCTCAACGAACCCGCCCTGATCATTGCGGCCTACGCGCTGATGGGCCTGGGCGGCAGCCTGTGCAGCAGCACCGCGCAAACCCTGGCCTTTCTCGACATCCCCGCCGAGCGCATGGGCCATGCCAGCGCCCTGTGGAATATCAACCGCCAAGTGAGCTTCTGCGTCGGCGCCGCCGTGCTCAGCGCAATGCTGTCGGCCTTGGATTCCTTTGCCATAACCCTCACGATGGCGGCAGCCTTGACGCTGTTGCCACTTTTCGCCGTGCTGCGCCTGGATACCTCCAGGGTACGCGCACTGCTTCACCCCTCCAGCGAGCCTGACCATGATTGACTACAGTGATTTTTTTGAAGAAGTGATCCACACCCACGTCGAGATCGAGCAATGGTTTGCTGGGGTTGCGCCTCCCGGGACGTTGGAGAGTTTGCTCGCGCGCTTCTCACCCGAGTTCAGCATGATCGCCCCTGCGACTGGCACACGAGTGAATACGGCGGGTGTCATTGCACTATTCACCCGCCTGGGCGGGATGCGTCCAGGGCTGAAAATCACCCTGAGTGAAATGACCGGTATCGACCGCCACGCACGCGGTGCCACGGTCACGTATCGCGAGCATCAGATTGACGACAGCGGCACCCAGACCGACCGCCGCGCTACCGTGGTATTCGAAAAGCAGGCCAGTGGTGCGCTGTTGTGGCGCCACTTGCACGAGACTTTTGTAGCGCCATGAGATAACCGCCCAGCCGCTTCCTACAAAAAACAGCGAACGGCCTGACATCATTCCAAGGAAGCTATCCCCAGGCTCTTTCACCTCTGCTTAAGCACAGGTGAAAGGATGCCCAGCCATTTCCTGAGAAGCGGTGTGCCGGATGCGCACACCACGACTCGCCAGCGGCTAATCAGTCTGCTGGACCTGCCCAAACTCTATCGAACCATTGACGCTGACCCGGCCATCGTCGGCGCCGGCGTAGTGCATATCGGCAGTGATTATCAGGTGACGGTGCTGCGTGAGTTTGTACCGCTGTGCAGTATCAGACCCAAGCGGGTGATTCTGCGGGAGATAGCGGAGCCAGTGATGACTGCCGATGACTATGCAGAGTTGACGGCGAATTCGCCTCGTGAATCTCAGCTATGGCGGGAAGCATCGGGGCTGGCGACTTCCTGCGCAGGGGCAGTGGTTGGCTTCATCATTGCGAAAACGGGAATCGCGGCAGCGCCATTCAGTGGGGGGACCAGTCTGACCGTGACCTACATTGCTTACAGCGCTACGGCTGCCAGCGCCTTGCAGTGTGCAAATAGTTCCTGGAGAACCACCAACGAATTAATCAACCCCGCAAAGAATGACTATTACGACAGCCTAAGCTGGTACCAAGCAATGACCGTTGTCTTGGATACAATTTCATTGGTCGGCGCAGGTACAACCACGTTCGCTACAGTAAGAACAGTAATGGCCATCAAACGTTCGACCGGGCGTAATCTGACAGACATATTGAGACACATGAGCCGCCAAGAGCGTGCAAAGTTAACAGCCGAAGTTCTACGATTGCAGAACCCTCGCCATCCTCGCGAAATAATTCGCCTCAAACAACTGTCCGGACAATTACCCAAACGCTACACCAACCCCCAATTGCGTTTGGGCATTCTCACTCAAATAAAAGACCAAGTGGGAGCTACTTTGGCCATTGGTAGCAGCACCTTTTTCGGAAACATCAACCACATAATCATCGCCCTGTATGAAGAACTCTCAGAATATGACTTATAGCGTCGATCCCTTCCGTGAATATCGAATTTGGCGCCGTTACGCCTATCGATTCTTACCGTCATTCGGTAGCGCTCTGCTGCTTGGCCTGAACAATATTGCTATAAACATGGCGCTCAGCCTGTCGTACTACGCAAAAGCCAATCATCTACCGACTGAGTTTTCGTTCGGAACCGGTATGGCACTTTGTCTGATTTTTTTTGTAGGCCAAGTGATGTTGTGTGAAGGATTCAGGCATGCGCCTCGAATACTCATACCTATCGCCATCGTGAATATCCTGCTCGCGATAAGCTACCTAGCTAGTCACCCAGCGACACTGCTCAACTTATCCCCTCTGATCACATCCCTGCTCTACATCCTGATCCTAAATTCGAAGAGTCATCGCCGATACACCAGCATGTTGAGGGTAAAGCGTCGGCGCAAAATCAGGGCAAATGCGCCATTCCCTTAGTCCCACTGTTCAGTTTGGCGCCGATTTTACAATCACCGTGCAGGTAATCCCGGCCGCCAACAGCACGCCTTCCGGCACTTCATCAATGTGAATCCGCACCGGCACACGCTGGGCCAACCGCACCCAGTTGAAGGTCGGGTTTACATCGGCGATCAGTTCTCGGCTCTCGGGGTTATCGCGGTCGTAAATGCCGCGCGAGATGCTTTCCACATGGCCCTTCAAGGTCTCGCCGCTCATCAACTGCATATCGGCTGTGTCACCCACCTTCACATGGGGCAGTTTGGTTTCTTCAAAGAAGCCGTAGACCCAGAACGAATTCATATCCACCACAGCCATCTTCGCCTCGCCAATACGCGCATAGTCGCCGCGATGCACATTGAGGTTGGTGACGTAGCCGTCCACCGCCGCCAGCACTCGCGTACGTTTCAAGTTGAGTTCGGCGGCCTCCAGTTGCGCCAGGGCGTGCTGATAATCGGCCAGGGCCGAGTCGGCGATGTTGCTGGCGTCGTCGCGGTTCTCCTTGGAGATCACCAGGGCGTCCAGGTCGGCACGGCGGTGAGCGTTGACCTTGCGCATTTCCCAGGTGGCCTTGCGTGAGGCCACCAACGATTGCGCTTGCTTGACGGCAATGCGGTAGTGCTCGGGGTCGATCTGCATCAGCAGGTCGCCTTTTTTCACCAACTGGTTATCACGTACCGGCACGTCCACCACTTCACCGGTGACGTCAGCCGCCACATTGATAATGTCGGCGCGCACCCGGCCATCGCGGGTCCACGGCGTTTGCATGTAGTGCACCCACAACGTGCGGCCAATCCAGATCGCCAACGCCAGAACCAGCAAGGTGGCGAGCAGGCTGAAGAACTTTTTCATCGGGGCATTCTCAACGGTAGACGCTCAGCGCCAGGGCGCCGAACAGGCAAGCGAACAGGCTCAGGCGCAGCAGCGCCGGGTGCCAGAAAAACCGATACAGGTCGAACCCGGCCAGGAAGCGGTCAACCGCCCAGGCCAGCCCCGCGGCGATCAGGAACATCAGGGTCATGGTCGGCATATAGATGCCGTGGAATGCAATTTCACGAGGCATTCGGGGCTCCTTTGAGGGCGGCCAGAGGCGATTGCGGGTCCAGCAACGAGGTGCGAATAAAGTGCAGGTAGCTCTTCACCCGGCGCAGGGCCGAGGTGTCGAAGTGCGGGGCGAAGGGTTCGTCGGTGGCCTGCACGCGGCTGATCGCATGGTCGACGGCAATCAACCCGCGCTCCAGGTTGCTGGCGCTGGGTTGCAGGAACAGCCGCACCAGCGAGCGCCCCATCACGCGGATCGCCTGGCGCCACGGCTGGGACTCGGCATACGCCGGGTGCACCGGCAAAATCGCCTGCTCCTTGCGCAGCTCGATGATCGCGTGGCCGACCTCCAGCACCACGAACATCCAGCGCAGCAAATCGCGCTGCACCTGCGGCTGGCCGGCCGCGAGGCCATACGCCTGGTGCAGCAGGTCGCGGGTGCGGCTTTCAAAGCTCGACGCCAGGCCCTTGAGCTTGCCGCTGATGGCATACACCACTTGCTCACGCAGGTCTTGTTCCAGGCGGCGCCACAACCAGCGGCTATTGGGCGGCAGAATGATCGCCCCCGCCGCCGCGCACACCAGCATGCCGATGACCATGGCGATGTAGTCGTTGATAAAGGTGTAGGGGTTGTAGACCGTGAGGTTGTCCGGCACCGAACCGGTACTGAAGAAGATCAGCAGGCCTACGCCCACACCGGCATATCGCGGGCGTGAAGACAGAAAGGCACCAAAGATGATCACCGGCGCAAGCATCACGCACAGCAACGGGAAGCCATCGATCCAGGGGAACACGAAGAACATTTCGACAAAGCCGACCAAGGCGCCGATCAAGGTGCCGCAGGCCATCTGGAACGCCATGCGCTTGGGGTTGGGCGTGGCGGCGGACAAGCCCACCGTGGCCGCCGCGATCAGGGTCATGGTGGCGCCGCTGGGCCAGGCCGTGGCCACCCAGTAACTGCCCAGCACAACCAGGATAAACGAGGCCCGTACACCGGCCGCGGCGCAGGCCAACCAGTTGGTTTTTGGTGTGTAGGCTTCGTGCCAATCCTCCCGCGCATGGCGATGCTCGGCCAGGGACGCGTGGGTTTGCGCGTAGTTGTGCAGGTCGTCGACGAAGCGATACAGCAGCTCGTAGGCGGTGTGGAAATCCAACTGCTCGGCGTCCGTCGGGTTGTCCTCCTGAAAGCTCGCCCGCAGGCTGCGCACCTTGGCGGGCAGGCCATCCTTGTAGGCGCTCAGTTGGTTGACCAGGCGCGCGGCATCGGGGCTGGTGAGGGCGCGGCCAGAGAAGCTGTCGAGCACTTCGGCCAGGTCTTGCAGGCCGGGTTTGATCGCTGCCACCACATGGTCGGCCTCATCGGCGCGCAAGCGTTCCAGCAACTGGTGCAAGGCGTTGAAGCGGGTGGTGATGCTCATGAATTCGCTGTTGAGGCGACTGAGCCGCCCATTGCGTCGACGCATGTGCGGGTCTTCGAACACGGTGACGCTGCGCAAGCCTTCCAGGCCCACGGCTTCGGCAATAAAGCGCACGTTGCTGGCCTCGAAGCCTTCGCGCTGGCTGCGCCCGCGCAGGCCGTCCGTCACAAACAGCGCGAACACACCAAAGCGCTGGTACAACGCGTTGCGCATGGCGGCGCTGGAGGTCTGCGGCAGGATGGCGGCGCTGACCAGTGTCGAGCACAGTATCCCCAGGGAAATTTCCAACACCCGCCACACCGCCGCCATGAAGGCGCCGTCCGGGTGGGCCAGGGCCGGCAGGCCGACCATCGCCGCGGTGTAGCCGGCGAGCACAAACCCATAGGCGCGAAAGTTGCGATTGCGTGTGGCGCCAGCGGTGCAAATGCCCACCCAGATCGCCAGCGCACCGAGGAACAGTTCGGTGTTCTGCGCAAACAAGGCGATCAACAGCACCATCACCGCCGAGCCTGCCAAAGTCCCGAGGAAACGGTAGAAACTCTTGGCGAACACCTGGCCGCTCTGGGGCTGCATCACGATAAATACGGTGATCATCGCCGTGCGCGGTTGCGGCAGTTCCAGGCGCATGGCCAGCCACAGCGTCAGGAATGCGGCGACCAGCACTTTGAAGATATACACCCAGGTCACGCCATCGCTGCGTGCCCAGTCGAAGAAACCACGGCGCCACTCAAGGGAATGCAGCCAGCGCAGCGGTGCAGGCAAGGGAGTCATTAAGGCCTACTCAGTGATCAAACACGGCGAGCGCCGCCGGGGTCTTGCTTGGGCGTGTCTTGGCATCGGTGGGCACATCGTCTCCCGCACCGACGCCGCCGCCCAGGGCGGTCACCAATTCCGCATGGGCGCTCAAGCGCGCCGCCTGCACCTGTTGTTCGATCTGCTGCTGGCGAAACAACAAGGTTTGGGCGTTGAGCACGTTGAGGTAGTCAGTGAGGCCACGCTGATAGGCGATCATGGCGATGTCGTAGGTTTTCTGCGCCGAGGCCACTGACTGCGCGGCGAAGGCCGATTGCTTGTCCATGGACTCGCGACGGATCAACTGGTCGCTGATGCCCTTGAGCGCATTGACCAGGGTCTGGTTGTACTGGGCCACCGCGATGTCATAGCCGGCACTGGCTTCACCCAATTGCGCACGCAGACGGCCGCCATCGAAGATCGGCAAGGTAATCGCCGGGCCGACGTTGTAGTTGAATTTCTTGCCGGCCAGAAATTCCAGCATGCCGCCGCCAGTGGCCATGTAGCCGAGGCTGCCGACCAGGTCGACGTTGGGGTAGAACCCGGCGTGGGCTACATCGATGCCCCGTGCCTGGGCCGCAACCTGCCAGCGACTGGCAACCACGTCCGGGCGTTGGCCGAGCAACTGCGCGGGCAGGCTGGAGGGTAATTTCAACGGCGCGGCGAGGGCCAGGGTCGGGCGCTGCAACTGCGCGCCCTCCCCCGGGCCTTTGCCGGCCAACGCCGCCAATTGGTTGCGGCTCAGGGCGATTTCCTCGTCCAGGGCATCCCGTTGGCGATGGGTCTCCGGCAGCGGAGTTTCGGCCTGGCTGACGTCAAAGTGAGTGCCGATCCCGGCGGCCAGGCGTTTGTTGGCCAGGTCCAGGATCTGCTGTTGCTGGGCCAGGGTAGCGGCCGCGATGTCACGGTTGGCGTACTGCAACGACAGCTGGATATAGGCGCGCACTACGTTGTTTTGCAGTTCGAGCTGGGCCAGGCGCGCTTCGGCGGCACTCATGTGCGCCAGGTCGACGGCGCGTTCGGTCGTGTTGCTTTCCCGGCCCCACAGGTCGAGGGCGTAGCTCAGGCCCAGGGACGAATTGTTGTCCCAGGTGTTGGCGCCGCTCAATTCGCCGGGGCCGTAGAACTGATCCTTCGGCCAGTTGTGGCGCTTGAGGGTGGTGTCGCTGTTGATCTGCAGCGACTCGGCCGACTCGGCCACCCCGGCCAGCGCCCGGGCTTGGCGCACACGGGCGGCGGCCACGGCCAGGCTGGGGCTGTTATGGGTGGCGAGCTCGACCCAACGGTTGAGCTGCGGGTCGCCGTAGGCCTGCCACCATTGGGCGGTGGGCCAGTGGGCGTCGCGGGCGGCGCTCTGGATCGCGACATCGGTGGCCAGGGTATTGGCGTTGATCGCCTGGCCTTGGGGGGCGATTCCTCCGGTTCCGATGCAACCGCTGATGACTGACGTTAAAGCCCAAACACTGAGAGTCTTCAGCTCTCTGCTGATGCGACGCGGCACGGCAAGCGAATTCCTGAGAGGGTGTTGCGCAAGAGGTGGCGCAATTCTAGGCGGCGCCAGGGAGGACGATAAGCTGGTATTCCTGTGAATCTTTGTTACCGTTCAGGCGATAATCCGTTGGTAGGGATCACTCAAAGCGTAACTTTCTGTCACAATTTGCTATCTCCCTTGAGAACACTCCATGGACACTTTGCAAAACATGCGCGCCTTCAGTTGTGTGGCCGAAGCCGGCAGCTTCACCGCCGCCGCCGTGCAACTGGACACCACCACGGCCAACGTCTCGCGCGCGGTCTCCAACCTTGAGGCCCACCTGCAAACCCGCTTGCTCAACCGCACCACCCGGCGCATCGCGCTGACCGAAGCCGGCAAACGCTATTTGCTGCGCTGCGAGCAGATCCTCGCCTACGTCGAGGAAGCCGAGGCCGAAGCCAGCGACGCCCACGCGCGCCCGGCCGGGCAGTTGAAAGTGCACACCATGACCGGCATCGGCCAGCATTTCGTCATTGATGCGATTGCCCGCTACCGCCGCACCCATCCCGACGTGACCTTCGACCTGACCCTGGCCAACCGCGTGCCGGACCTGCTCGACGAGGGCTACGACGTGTCCATCGTGCTGGCCAGCGAACTGCCAGACTCAGGTTTCGTGTCCCAGCGCCTGGGCATCACCTATAGCATCGCCTGCGCCTCGCCGGACTACGTCAAGGCCAAGGGCTGCGCGCAACGCCCCCAGGACTTGCTCAACCACGCGTGCCTGCGCCTGGTCAGCCCGGTGGTCCAGCTGGACAAATGGACCTTCAACGGCCCTGAAGGCCAGGAAAGCGTGGCGATCAACAGCTCGCCGTTCCTGGTGAACTCGGCCGACGCAATGAAAACCGCGATCACCAGCGGCATGGGCGTCGGCCTGCTGCCGGTGTACGCCGCCATCGAAGGGCTGCGCAACGGCACACTGGTACGGGTGATGCCGACCTACCGCTCCCAGGAGCTGAACCTGTACGCCATCTACCCCTCGCGCCAATACCTGGATGCGAAGATCAAGACGTGGGTGGAATACCTGCGCGGTTCGTTGCCGGAGATTCTGGCGGCGCACCAGGCGGAGTTGGTGGCATATGAGTTGAGCGGTGGTTTGGGTGGTGCTCGCTTGAGTAATTGAGCCACGTATGCGGTGACTTTTTGAACAGGTCACCGCATGCCTTGATAGGAAGCATCACTTGACGGTAAAGGTCGTCCACTCAGAGGTTTCTTTGTCGTCGATGAAGTAAACACAAAGACCAAGCTCGTTTTTATGCAATTTTTCAATATTTTCCTTGGGCACGGTAACAATGTAAGGCTTCACCTCTTTCACTGTAACGGTCTCGTTATAGTCGCCATCCGACGGTTTATTGCTGAACAGATACAAAGTGAAATTTTGATCCGCCTGCATCGTGTCGTAATCCACCCCAACCTTCAGCCCGGTCGCAGGCACACGATCTACATGCAACTCGCCATTGACGATCAGTTCGATCGTGGGTGCCTTCGGCAAAGCCTCGCCAGACTCGTTGCGTGTTTTACCATCGGCTAACAGCTGCCTGATTCGCTTTATCTCATCGTTGATATTCATAAGGGTGGTCTCCTGTTTAACAAAGGCATTAACAACGGCCTTGAAAAACGAGGATAAGACCTCACGCATTGACCGAATAGCTCGTACCTTTCACAGTTGACAGGTATTCAAACTAGTGAAACAGCAGTTTGAGCGATTAAAACCCTGCAAAACTGTTAGCGGGAATGTTAGCGTGCTTGGCATTCTTCCGTAGTCGATGAGCCCGCCTGCCATGAAAAAGACTGTCCTGGCCTTCAGCCGTATCACCCCACCGATGATCGAACGCCTGCAACAGGATTTCGAGGTAATCGCGCCCAACCCCAAGCTGGGTGACGTCAACGCACAGTTCAACGAAGCCCTGCCCCATGCCCATGGTTTGATCGGCGTGGGCCGCAAGCTGGGCCGCGAGCAGCTTGAAAGCGCGAGCAAGCTGGAGGTGGTGTCCAGCGTGTCGGTAGGCTACGACAACTACGACGTGCCGTACTTCAACGAGCGCGGGATCATGCTCACCAACACCCCCGATGTACTCACCGAAAGCACTGCCGACCTGGCCTTTGCGTTGCTGATGAGCAGCGCACGGCGCGTGGCCGAATTGGATGCCTGGACCAAGGCCGGCCAATGGAAAGCCAGCGTGGGCGCGCCGCTGTTTGGTTGCGATGTGCACGGCAAGACCCTGGGCATTGTCGGCATGGGCAATATTGGCGCAGCCGTGGCCCGGCGTGGGCGCCTGGGCTTCAATATGCCGATCCTTTACAGCGGCAACAGCCGCAAGACCGCGCTGGAGCAAGAACTGGGCGCGCAGTTTTGCAGCCTGGATCAGCTGCTGGCCGAGGCGGATTTCGTTTGCCTGGTGGTGCCGTTGAGCGACAAGACCCGTCACCTGATCAGCACACGGGAGCTGGCGTTGATGAAGCCCAGCGCGATCCTGATCAATATCTCCCGTGGGCCGGTGGTGGATGAACCGGCGCTGGTCGAAGCCCTGCAAACCCAACGCATTCGTGGTGCCGGGCTGGATGTGTATGAAAAGGAACCGCTGGCTGAATCGCCGCTGTTCCAGTTGAGCAATGCCGTGACCCTGCCGCATATTGGTTCGGCCACCGGTGAAACCCGCGAAGCCATGGCCAACCGCGCGTTGGACAACCTGCGCAGCGCGCTGCTGGGTCAACGCCCCCAGGACCTGGTGAACCCGCAGGTCTGGAAGGGCTGATACTGGAATTAATGTGGGAGCTGGCTTGCCTGCGATGACGGCCTACCAGCCGACGCCTATCTACCTGACACCCCACGATCCAACTGTGGGAGCGGGCTTGCTCGCGAAGGCGGGCTGGCAGTCAACACGGTTGGATTGTGTACATATCCATTGCTGCGGTAACGGCCGCTTAGGGTTCCGCTCTGACAGCGGGTCACTTTTGGAAAAGAGCCCGGAATGCCGGCCCAGCCAAAAGTAACCAAAAGGGCTCTTGCCCCACCACTCGGCACCTCGCTTAGGCTCGGTGTGCCCGTAATCCGCCAGCGTGGTTTAACGGGGCGCCTGAGATCAAAAGCAGATCAAGATCAAGAGCGGCTCGCTTCGCATCGTGGTTACCGGTGGCTGCGGCGAACTGCACAGTTGTGTAGATACCTATGGCCATCGCAGGCAAGCCAGCTTGCACATAAACAGTGGCCGACACAAAATCCGGTTAAAGCCCCGGCCAGCCAAGTCGATAACTCTCTATAGATCGTCATCCCTGATCCACAGAAGGTTTTTATGTCCACCACCAAAGCCCGCGCAGACTCACTCTCGCTTCTGCTCTTTACCTTGCGCAGCGGCAAGCTGATGGCCATCAACCTGTTGAAAGTCAGCGAGATCATCCCCTGCCCGCCATTGACCAGGCTGCCGGAGTCTCACCCGCACGTCAAAGGCATCGCCACCTTGCGCGGCGCTTCGTTGTCGGTGATCGACTTGAGCCGCGCCCTGGGTGAAATGCCCTTGCAAGACCCGGACGGCGGCTGCCTGATCGTCACCGATGTCAGCCGTTCCAAGCAGGGCCTGCATGTGCAGGCGGTGAGCAAAATCGTGCATTGCCTGACTACCGATATCCGCCCGCCGCCCTACGGCTCCGGCGGCAATCGGGCGTTTATCACCGGGGTTACCCAGGTGGAAGGTGGCCTGGTGCAGGTGCTGGATATCGAGAAAGTCATCCATGGCATCGCCCCGGCACCGGTTGAAGCGGCGCCGACCGACCTGACCATGGAAGAAGCCGAAGTGCTGGGCAATGCCCGCATCCTGGTGGTGGACGACAGCCAGGTGGCCTTGCAGCAATCGGTACACACCCTGCGCAACCTCGGCCTGACCTGCCACACCGCCCGCAGCGCCAAGGAAGCCATCGACGTGTTGCTGGAGCTGCAAGGCACGGTTGAACAGATCAACGTGGTGGTGTCAGACATCGAAATGTCTGAGATGGACGGCTACGCCCTCACCCGCACCTTGCGCGAAACCCCGGATTTCAAGGACCTCTACGTGCTGTTGCACACCTCGTTGGACAGCGCGATGAACAGCGAAAAAGCACGCCTGGCCGGTGCCGACTCGGTACTCACCAAGTTCTCATCCCCAGAGTTGACCAAGTGCCTGGTCATCGCCGCGCAAACCGTGGCGCAAAAGGGCCTGTAAGCCTTGGCCGAGTATTACCAGCTCCTGCGTCGCGACCTCACCGGCAGCCTGCCCGCCCCGCAGTGGCCAGCGGATACCCGGCTGGATCATTATCGCGATGAACTGGCCCCGGCGATCCATGCCGTGCTGCGCATGACCCAGGACCAGGGCGGCGGCCGTGTCGGCCACCTGGAGGAGTGGCGCCGGCAGTTCGTCACCGATGCCGAGTACGACCCGACGCTGTGCCTGGTGGCCAGTAACCGCGGCGGTATTCTCGCGGTGGCGCAATGCTGGACCAGCGCCTTTATCAAGAACCTGGCCGTCCACCCCTGTGCCCAAGGCCAAGGGCTGGGCCGCGCCTTGCTGCTGCACAGCTTCCAGGTGTTCAAGCAGCGCGGCGAACCCTATGTGGACCTCAAGGTGCTGGAGAGCAACCTGCGCGCCCGCCAACTGTATGAAAGTGCGGGCATGGAGTTTGTGCTGCGCGACATCCTATCCAAGGGCTGACCCTCACTGGCGCATAACTTGCTTCCAGAGCCCCTGAGCGGTCGATAGAGGTAAAAACCCGTCACCCCTCAAGCGTGCCCTCTGACCTTGCCTGGTGACAGATCCACCATGAACACACACTTTTCCTGCGTCGGTTGCGGCAAATGCTGCAGCGACCATCACGTGCCCCTGACCCTCGAAGAAGCCCGCAGCTGGGCGGCGGACGGCGGTAACGTCATCGTTCTGGTCGAGGGCTTTCTCGGCAACGGCCTGGGCCTGCCCTTGCAACAACGGGAACACGCCGAACGCCGTTCAGTGATCGTGCCCAGCGGCACTACCGAGGCATTTGTGGCAATCACCTTTGCCGCCTACAACGCCGGACGCTGCCGGAATCTTGACGAAGACAACCGCTGCCGCATCTACGAACGGCGCCCGCTGGTGTGCCGCATCTACCCGATGGAAATAAACCCGCATATCCCGCTGAACCCAGGCGCCAAAGACTGCCCGCCGGAATCCTGGGAACAAGGCCCGGCGCTGATCGTCGGTGGTGAATTGATGGACGCGCAACTGGCCGAACTGATTCGCCGTTCGCGCCAGGCCGACCGTGATGACGTACAGACCAAGGAAGCCGTATGCGCGTTGCTCGGCATCCGCACGACCGCCCTCAAGGGCGACGGGTTTACCGCGTACTTGCCGGACATGCAGGCGTTTGCCCAGGCGATTGAACTGGCGATTGAACAGCCGGCGGTGGCCAATGAATGGGTGTTTCATGTGTCCGGGATGGACATCGCCGAACAGGTGCTGGATGCCGGGGCACAAATTGCCACAGAAGTGCCGGCCAATTATGCGTTTATCTCGCTGAGAGCGGCTTAGGTCGCTGGGGCCTCATGGCGGCATAGGGAACGACACAACTGTAGTTCGCAGCAACCAACGCTAACCACGATGCGAAGCGAGCCGCTCTTGATCTGCTTTTGATCTCAAGCGCCCCGTTAAACCACGCTGGCCGGAATTCGACAGTGATTTGGGGGGTAAACCGGCAGGGATGCCGGTTTAGCCGCCCCGCGCCATGGATGGCGCGTGGCGGCGGCCCCCCAAATCACTGACGAATTACGGGCACACCGAGCCTGAGCGAGGTGCCGAGTGGTGGGGCAAGAGCCTTTTGCTTACTTTTGGCTGGGCCGGCATTCCGGCTCTTTTCAAAAGTGAGCCGCTGTCAGAGCGGAACCCCAAGTGGCCGTTACCGCAGGAATGGATATGTACACAATCCAACTGTGTCGACTGGGAGGCCGTCATCGCAGGCAAGCCAGCTCCCACATTTGGACTGCGGGGTGTCAGGTAGATAGGCGCCTCACGGGTGCAGAGCGGCACTCACACATTCGCGATCATGAATGGGGCGGCAATACATCGAGCCGATACGGCTGAAGAATGCGCTGGTACTCGCCATTCTGCATCAATTGCTCAAGCGCATGATTAAGCTCATTACGCAACGCCGTATCGGTTTTTCGCACCGCAATCGCCACGCTATTACCCAGCAGGCCCGACGACACAGGCGGCCCCATGTAATCGAAGTCCAGCCCCTGGGGCGTGTCGAGCAGGGCTTCACGGATCTCCACCGCGCCTTGCAGGGTCGCGTCGATATCGCCCGAAACCAGACCCTGCACCAGTTGGTCGTTGAGCCAGAAACTCCTGATGATCACTCCCGCCGGCGCCCACTTCGACAGGGCAAAGGCTTCGCGATTACTGCGCACCAGCACCCCGACACGCTTGCCCCTGAGCGAGCGCCGATCAGGGCGCAGGCCCGAGGTTTTACGCGCCACCAGCCGAGTGGTGATCGGGTAGAGGTCATCGGTAAAACTCACCCGTCGCCGCCGACTGCAGGTGGGCGCCATGCCCATGATCGCGTCGAACTGTCTGGCTTCAAGGGCCGGGAAGTTTTCCATCACGACCTGGTCAACCCAGGTACAGCGCACGTTGAGCTGCTCGCACAGGGCATTGCCCAGTTCGATATTCAGCCCCACCAATTGCCCTTGGGCGTTGCGGCTTTGAAAGGGCGGAAAATGCGCGGCAACGGCGAAACGGATTTCACGCCGAGGTTGAACGTCGGCGGCGACGGCACTCGTCGAGAGCAAGAGAGCAAGCACTGCACAGAGGTGTATCAGGGCCACGGGAATGTCCTTTTCCGGAAAGCTGACTCACCACGTCCCGATGGGCGTCATCGGGACGAAGCAAACGCTGTGCAAGCTTTCAAGAATCGGTCGCGGACCTACAAGCAGAAATGTCCACGGGCGATGTAGGCAACTGCCTATAACGCACGCAACGCTTTAATCTCAGCGTTTACCCATCGAGCGGCGAGTGCCCGGAGGCGCCATGCCTGGCGTCTTGGTATGCCCGTTCTTGGCGCCGCCTTTGTACCAGGGCTGGCTGGCATTCTTGGCACCGGCCAGCTCACCCGGCTTGAAGGGGAACTTGAACGCCGGGATCTCGGCTTTTTCAACGCCGTCGGCGGTAGCCGGATCGACGAGGTCGGCCGCGTCGACAGCGGGTTGGGTTGGGGAAGTCATAAGGGCTCCGGCACAGCTAATAGGTGTAAAAGCGCGAGTATACGGGGCCTGAGCTGCCAGCAGTAACTTCAAGCGACAAGCTCACATGGCCTAGCTGTCACGGCTGTCAGTTTGCCGTCACCGTGCTGACGGCGGAACAGCGCTATAAAGGACGTTCCGAACTCCAACTTGTAGTTTCCGCCGGCGTCCTCCTATGCAGATCAAACGAAACGTGGCCCTGATGCTGGGTGCTCTCCTGATACTGGCCGTTGCAGCCTGGGCGTTAACCCGGCCGGCCAAGACCCGCCTGGCAGCGCCTACCGCCATTCCTGTGCGGGTGGTGAGCGTGACGCAACAGGATGTGCCTCGGTTTGTCAGCGGCATCGGCTCGGTGTTGTCATTGCACAGCGTGGTGATTCGTCCGCAAATCGACGGCATCCTCACCCAACTGTTGGTCAAGGAAGGCCAATCGGTGGAGGCCGGTGACCTGCTGGCTACCATCGATGACCGCTCAATCCGCGCCAGCCTCGACCAGGCCAGGGCGCAACTCGGTGAAAGCCAGGCGCAGTTGCAAGTAGCATTGGTCAACCTCAAGCGCTACAAAGCGCTGAGCATCGACGACGGTGTGTCGAAGCAGACCTACGACCAGCAACAGGCGCTGGTCAACCAGCTCAAGGCCACGGCGCAAGGTAATCAAGCGGCCATCGATGCGGCTCAGGTACAACTTTCCTATACCCAGATTCGCTCCCCGGTCAGCGGCCGAGTGGGCATCCGCAATGTGGACGAAGGTAATTTCCTGCGCATGAGCGATACCCTGGGGCTGTTTACCGTCACCCAGCTCGACCCGATTGCCGTTGAGTTTTCCTTGCCACAGCAGATGCTGCCAACCTTGCAGGGCCTGATCGCCGCCGCCACCCGGGCCACCGTCGACGCCTACCTGGGCGCCGACACCGATGGCCAGACCGGCGACCTGCTCGGCGAAGGCCACCTGAGCCTGATCGACAACCAGATCAGCTCCACCACCGGCACCCTGCGGGCCAAGGCCGAGTTCAGCAACCCGGCGCATAAGCTATGGCCGGGGCAATTGGTGACCATCAAGATCCAGACGGCCCTCGACAAGAACGCCCTGGTGGTACCGCCGACCGTGGTGCAGCGCGGCCTGGACTCACATTTCGTGTACCGCGTAAGCGCTGACAAAGCCGAGGTGGTGCCGGTGCAGGTCGCCTACCAGAACAGCGACATCAATATCATCAAAGGCGTGCAGGCCGGCGATGTGCTGGTCAGCGATGGGCAGTCGCGGCTCAAGGCCGGCGCCCAGGTGACGGTGCTCAAGGAGCCGCCGCAAGTGATCCACACCGCCAACGCCCAGGTGCAACCATGAGCGCCAGCCGGTCGCCCTCGGCCTGGTGCGTTGATCACCCGGTCGCCACCTTGCTGCTGACTTTCGCCCTGGTGCTGCTGGGGATCATTGCCTTCCCGAACCTGGCCGTCGCGCCACTGCCGGAAGCGGAATTCCCGACGATTCAGGTCACCGCGCAACTGCCCGGCGCCAGCCCGGACACCATGGCCTCATCGGTGGCCACGCCTCTTGAGGTGCAATTCAGTGCCATCCCCGGCATGACCCAGATGACCTCCAGCAGCGCGTTGGGCTCCAGCCTCTTGACCCTGCAGTTCACCCTGGAAAAAAGCATCGATACCGCCGCCCAGGAAGTGCAGGCCGCGATCAACACCGCGTCCGGCAAGCTGCCCAGCGACATGCCGAGCTTGCCTACCTGGAGGAAGGTCAACCCGGCGGACAGCCCGGTGCTGATCCTCAGCGTCAGTTCCAGCAGCATGCCCAGCACCGAGCTGAGCGACTACGTGGAAACCCTGCTGGCGCGCCAGATCAGCCAGATCGACGGCGTCGGCCAGATCAACATCACCGGCCAGCAACGCCCGGCGATCCGCGTGCAAGCGGCCCCTGAAAAGCTCGCGGCCATCGGCCTGACCCTCGCCGACATACGCCTGGCCATCCAGCAGTCGAGCCTCAACCTGGCCAAGGGCGCGATCTATGGCGAGAACAGCGTGTCCACCCTGTCGACCAACGATCAGCTGTTTCACCCGGAGGAATACGGCCAACTGATCGTTTCCTACAAGGACGGTGCGCCGGTTCAACTGCGCGATATCGCCAAGGTTATCAACGGCTCGGAAAACGCCTACGTACAAGCCTGGTCCGGCGATACCCCAGGGGTGAACCTGGTGATTTCGCGCCAGCCCGGCGCCAACATCGTCGACACCGTTGACCGCATCCAGGCCGAACTGCCGCGCCTGCAAGGCATGTTGCCGGCCTCGGTGCAGGTCAGCGTGTTGACCGACCGCACCAAGACCATCCGCGCTTCACTGCATGAAGTGGAAATGACCCTGCTGATCGCCATCCTGCTGGTGGTGGCGGTGATGGCGTTGTTCCTGCGCCAACTGTCGGCGACACTGATTGTGTCTGCGGTGCTGGGTGTCTCGCTGGTGGCCAGTTTTGCCCTTATGTACGTGATGGGGTTCAGCCTGAACAACCTGACCCTGGTCGCTATCGTGATCGCCGTGGGCTTCGTGGTGGACGATGCGATTGTGGTGGTGGAGAACATCCATCGGCACCTGGAGGCCGGCCTGGGCAAGCGCGAAGCGGCGATCAAGGGCTCCGGCGAAATTGGCTTTACCGTGGTGTCCATCAGCTTCTCGCTGGTAGCAGCGTTTATTCCGCTGTTGTTCATGGGCGGTGTGGTCGGGCGGTTGTTCAAGGAATTTGCGCTGACGGCCACCGCGACCATTCTGATTTCGGTCGTGGTTTCGCTGACATTGGCACCGACGCTGGCCGCCTTGTTCATGCGCGCCCCTTCCCACC
>NZ_WKCD01000229.1:0-9227 GCF_021606625.1 Pseudomonas sp. PA-4-8C | reverse complement strand
GCCAGGAACAGGCCGATGCCGGCGGCAATCGCCGAGCGCAGGGGCAGGGGGATGGCGTTGATGATCCACTCACGAATGCGGAAGATCGACAGCAGGAAGAACAACACCGCCGAAATGAATACCGCGCCCAGCGCCACCTGCCAGGTGTGGCCCATGTGCAAGACCACGGTGTAGGTGAAGAACGCGTTGAGGCCCATGCCCGGTGCCAGGGCAATCGGGTAGTTGGCGATCAGGCCCATCACGGTCGAACCAATGGCCGCCGCCAGGCAGGTGGCGACAAACACCGCGCCCTTGTCCATGCCGGTCTCGCCGAGGATGCTCGGGTTTACGAACAGGATGTAGGCCATGGCCAGAAAGGTGGTGATCCCCGCGAGAATCTCGGTGCGCACATTGGTGTTGTGGGCTTTGAGTTGAAACAGCTTTTCCAGCATGCCGGCTCCCTGTGACGCTAGTGTGCGTCGTGATTTGTTGACCTCTAAGTCAAAGCACAAACTGCGCCAAGCGCTTGTGGATTCAGAGAGGATCGGAAAAAGCGGCGCATCATACCAGCAGCCGAGGCTGTGTGGCGCATGGGCTTGAGGCATACTGCGCCGACGTTCAACAGCCGGTCATCGACAGCATGAAAAAAGCCAACCCGTGGAGTCTAGCTCTGATCGCCAGTATCGGCCTGTGGCTGGGTGCGGCACCGGCATGGGGCGCGGCTGCACCGGCCTTGAGCGAGGTGCGGGTGTTCAAGGTGGAATCGGCCACGTGCAGCGAAGCGATCCCGGAGCGGGTCAACACCACCCAGATGTGCGAGCACCGCGGCCCCACCAAGGTTTCAGTGATGGAGGTCGGCCTGGGCAACAGCCCCATGGGCCGCTTCAACGGCGCGGAGTTGAATGGGCAACGCACAGCGGTGTGCCAGGTCGGCAACATCAGTGAGGCGTGCAACGGCGTGGGCACGTTGATGGGCTACATCTATGTGTTCGACCTGAACGTCCAGGCCCAGGGCTGGTTCGAATTCACCAATACCTCGATCAACCCGCCGCAAAACACCCTGAAAGCCCAGCTCAATATCCGCTGATCAATCATCTTGAACGCTCAAAACACCCGGAAGTCGTACCCCTAAGACGGCGATTTTCCTGAACGCCGCGGACGTACACCAACCCGTGAGGTGTTTATGAGCGCGACCCCCAATGGCGCGGCGGCCCAGCCGTTCGTCGCCCACCCGATACGCCTGACACTCAACGGCCAGGCTCGCCAACTGAACGTGTTGCCCTGGACCACCTTGCTGGACTTGCTGCGCGAGCAGTTGGACCTGGTGGGCAGCAAAAAAGGCTGCGACCACGGCCAGTGCGGCGCTTGCACCGTGTTGCGTGACGGCAAACGCGTGAATGCCTGCCTGACCCTGGCCGTGATGTGCGACGGCGCCGAATTGATCACCATCGAAGGCCTGGCCGACGGCGACCAACTGCACCCCATGCAACAGGCCTTTATCCAGCACGACGCTTTCCAGTGCGGCTATTGCACCCCCGGCCAGATCTGTTCTGCCGTGGGCCTGGCCAATGAAGGCCGCGCCCACGACCGTGCGCAGATCCAGGAATTGATGAGCGGCAACCTGTGCCGCTGCGGCGCCTACAACAACATCCGTGATGCCATCGAAGACGCGCTGCCGGCCTGCCGTCGCCAGGGAGGTGAGTCATGAACCCCTTCCACTACAGCAGGCCGACCGATGTGCAGCAGGCCGTACAGCTGAGCAGTGCCGCCTCACGCTTTATCGCCGGTGGCACCAACCTGCTGGACCTGATGAAAGAAAACATCAGCCATCCCGAGCACCTGATCGACATCAACGGCTTACCGCTGCATGACATTCAAGAAACCACCGAGGGCGGCCTGCGTATCGGTGCGCTGGTGAGCAACGCCGACCTGGCCTGGCACCCGTTGATCGAGCAGCGTTACCCGTTGCTGTCCCAGGCCATCCTCGCCGGGGCGTCGCCGCAGTTACGCAACATGGCCAGTACCGGCGGCAACCTGTTGCAGCGCACCCGTTGCTATTACTTCTACGACGCCGCGGTGCCGTGCAACAAGCGCCAGCCCGGCAGTGGCTGCCCGGCGCGCAACGGCTTGAACCGTATCCATGCGATCCTCGGCGCCAGTGAACAGTGCGTGGCCACCCATCCTTCGGACATGTGCGTGGCCCTGGCGGCGCTGGCGGCGCGGGTGCATGTAGAAGGACGCGGCGGCGCGCGGGTGATCGAGTTCGCCGACTTCCATCGCTTGCCAGGCGATGCGCCGCAACGCGACAACCAATTGGCCGACGATGAGCTGATCACGGCCATTGAGCTGCCCGCCGATCACCTGGCCCGCCACAGCCATTACCTGAAAATCCGTGACCGTGCCTCCTATGCCTTCGCCCTGGTTTCGGTGGCCGCCGCCTTGGAGCTGGACGGTGATGAAATCATCGACGCCCGCCTGGCCCTCGGCGGTGTGGCGCATAAACCCTGGCGTGACCGCGCAGTGGAAGCCTTGCTGATCGGCCGCACGGTCAGCCGCGAAACCTTCAGCGCCGCCGCCGACGCCCTGCTGCAAGACGCCGAACCGTTGGAACACAACGGCTTCAAGGTCAAGCTGGCCCGGCGCGCAATCATTCGTGCCCTGAGCGACGCCGCCGTCGCAGGAGAACAGCCATGAGCGCCATCGGCAAACCCCTGGACCGCGTCGACGGTCTGCTCAAGGTCACCGGCCAAGCGCGCTATGCCGGTGAATTTCCCGAGAACGGCCTGCTGCATGGCAGCGTGGTGTCGAGTTCGATCGCCAGAGGCCGGGTGCTGCGCATCGATGCGTCCAAGGCGTTGGCGCTGCCAGGTGTGGTGGACGTGATCCATCACCTCAATCGGCCGAACATCGCCAGCTATGACGAGGCGTTCGCTGATGCCGATGCGGCCGATGGCTCGCCCTTTCGCCCGCTGTATAACGACCGCGTGCTCTACAGCGGCCAGCCCTTGGCCCTGGTGATCGCCGATAACCTTGAACTGGCGCGGCACGCCGGCTCGCTGGTGCAGATCGATTACGCCCCCGAAGCCTTCGAAACCGACCTGCTCACCCAGCAAGCGGCGGCGCACCCGTCGCCCCAGACTCCGCCCGGGCCGCGAGGCAACTTCGAGGCTGAATGGGCCGGTGCCGCAATCAGTCTGGACTTGCACTACAGCACGCCTATCGAGCATCACAACCCGATGGAACCCCACGCCAGCACCGTGCTGTATCAGCCCGACGGCACCCTGCATATCCATGACAAGACCCAGGGCCCGCAGAACTGCCAGGCCTACGTGCAAAAAGTCTTCGGCCTGGACAAGCACCAGGTGCGTATCTTTGCTGCCTTTGTCGGGGGCGCCTTCGGTTCGGGCCTGCGCCCGCAATACCAATTGCCGCTCGCGGTGATGGCGGCCATGGCGCTCAAGCGCTCGGTGCGCGTTACCCTGACCCGCCAGCAGATGTTCACCTTCGGCTATCGCCCGCGCACCTTGCAGCGTTTGCAGATGGGCGCCGCCGCCAATGGGCGCTTGCTGGCGCTGGGGCATACCGCGATTGGCCAGACGTCGCGCTTCGAAGATTTCAGCGAGCACGTGGTGGAGTGGAGCGGCATGCTCTATCACTGCGACAACGTGCAGCTGACCTACAAGCTGGCGCCGTTGGATGTGTTTACCCCGCTGGATATGCGTGCTCCCGGTGCAGCACTTGGCGTGCTTGGCCTGGAGTGCGCCATGGACGAACTGGCCTGCGCCCTGGCCATCGATCCGGTGCAATTGCGCCTGATCAACTACGCCGAACGTAACCAGAACGAAGACAAACCCTGGTCGAGCAAGGCCCTGCGCGAGTGCTACAGCGAAGGCGCCGAACGCTTCGGCTGGCACCAACGCAACCCGGAACCGCGCAGCATGCGTGACGGCCGCCAGTTGATCGGCTGGGGCATGGCCGGCGGCGTGTGGGAAGCCATGCAGATGAAAGCCAGCGCCAAGGCGCGCCTCGACGCCAACGGCAAGCTCACCGTCAGCAGCGCCACCACCGACATTGGCACCGGCACCTACACCGTGATGACCCAGATTGCCTCCCAGGCCAGTGGCGTGGCGATGGCTGACGTGCGCTTTGTGCTGGGCGATTCGTCGTTGCCCACTGCGCCGTTGCAGGGCGGCTCGTTTACCGTCTCGTCCGTCGGCACTGCCGTGCAGCAAGCGTGCGAAGCGCTGAATGCCAAGTTGCTGAAGATCGCCCGCCAGACTTACCCGGTATTCAAGGATGCCGATTCGGTTCGGTTTGAAGACGGCCAGCTACACAGCGGTGATGTGAGCGTGTCGTTGGCGCAATTGGTCAAGGACAGCGGTGAAGACACCCTGGAGGTACAGGTCGACAGCCAGCCTGACAAGAAGCGCGAGGGTTATGCCAGCGCTACTCACTCGGCGGTGTTCGTCGAAGTGCGGGTGGACGAAGACCTGGGCACCATCAAGGTCAGCCGTGTGGTCAGCGCCATTGCCGCTGGGCGCGTGGTCAACCCCAAGATGGCCCGCAGCCAGATCCTCGGCGGCGTGGTGTGGGGCATTGGCATGGCCCTGCATGAAGAGACCCAGGTGGACCATGAGCTGGGGCGCTACATGAACCACAGCCTGGCCGAGTACCACATCCCGGTGAACGCCGATATTGGCGAGATTGACGTGCTGTTTGTCGAAGAGCACGACGAGATCGTCAATGCGCTCGGGTCCAAGGGCGTGGGGGAAATCGGCATTGTCGGGGTGGCGGCGGCGGTGGCGAATGCGGTTTACCACGCCACCGGCAAGCGGGTGCGGGAGTTTCCGATTACCTTGGATAAGGTGTTGTAGCGCAAACCGTCAGGTCAATGAAGTTCCAATGTGGGAGCTGGCTTGCCCGCGATAGCGGTGTATCAGCCACCAGAAAGTTGCCTGATACACCGCTATCGCGGGCAAGCCCGGCTCCCACAGGGTATGGCGGTGACGCCTATGGCTTGGTTTCTTCCACCGGCACATGCATGCGATCCCGGTTAGCCAGGGTCGGGAACAGCTTGATCCACACCCCGGTCACCACCAGCGTACCAACCCCGCCCATCACCACCGCAGGCACGGTCCCAAACCAGTGGGCGGTTATCCCGGATTCGAACTCGCCCAATTGATTTGAGGCGCCGATAAACAGGCCATTGACCGCACTCACCCGCCCGCGCATTTCATCTGGGGTTTCCAACTGCACGAACGACGCACGGATCACCATGCTGATCATGTCCGCCGCGCCCAGTACCACCAGCACCGCCAGGGAAAACCAGAACGAGGTCGACAGGCCGAAGGCAATGGTTGCCACCCCGAACACGCCGACGGCAGTGAACATCACGCGGCCCACCTGGCGGTCGACCGAAAAGCGCGCCAGCCATAGTGACATCAGCAACGCGCCCACGGCCGGTGCCGACCGCAGCAGGCCCAGGCCCCAGGCGCCGGTCAGCAGGATGTCCTTGGCGAACACCGGCAACAGCGCGGTGGCGCCGCCCAGCAGCACGGCAAACAGGTCCAGGGAGATGGCGCCGAGAATGTCCGGGCGGCTGCGGATAAAACGAATGCCGGCCAGCAGCGAGTCCAGGGTGGCCTTGGCTTTGTTCAGCGGAGTCTGGCGCGCGGGCAAGTTCAGGGTCAGCACGCAGGCGATCAGGTACAGCGCCACGGTGGGGCCGTACACCCACACGCTGCCAAACGCGTAAAGCAAACCGCCCACGGCCGGTGCGACGATGGTCGCCAGTTGCTGGGCCGATTGCGAGGCGGCCACCGCGCGGGGGAACAGCGCGCTGGGCATGATGCTGGGCAAGAGCGCCTGGGTGGTGGGCATTTCAAACGAGCGCGCGGCGCCCAGCAGGAAGGCGAGGATAAAGATCATCTCGCGGGTCACGTTGCCGGTCAGGCCACCGATGGCCAGGGACAAGGCAATCAGTGCCTGCAAGGTCTGGCAGATGGCGGCGACCCGGCGGCGTTCATAGCGATCCGCCACGTGTCCGGTGTGCAGCATGAACAACACGCGCGGTATGAATTCCACCAGGCCGACCAGGCCCAGGTCCAGCACATTGCCGGTCAGTTGGTAGAGGTTCCAGCCGATCGCCACGGTGAGCATCTGGAAGCCGCTGGCGGTAAAGATCCGCGCCAGCCAGAACGCGATAAAAGGGCGGTGGTGACGTAACAGCAACGCAGGTTCACTGGGCATCGGCAATCAGGTCGGCAACGGGAGAAGGGCGAGATTAGCATCAAGCTGTAACAAATAGTTGCAAGAACTGAGCTGAGGCAAGCTGTCACGCGGCAAAAGACCACACAGTCCTACCGCAAAAATGGGACTACTCTTTCAACGATGCTTGATCCAGATCAAAACCTGCCCCGGGATTGTTCTGGTGGTCGAAAGGCCAGATTCCCCACGCGATGGGTAATAAAAGAAACGAATTGAAATTCGCCACACTCCATATCCGTGGGGGCAGTGGGTGCAGGCTCCCAGCCAGCAGCCGGTATTACCTGACAGAGGAAGACTTATGTTCGGTTTGGAGGCGCTAGATCTCGCCCGAATTCAATTCGCGTTCACCATCTCATTCCACATCCTGTTCCCGGCGATCACCATCGGCCTGGCCAGTTACCTTGCGGTGCTGGAGGGCTTGTGGCTCAAGACTCATAACGATACTTACCGTGACCTCTACCATTTCTGGTCGAAGATCTTTGCCGTCAACTTCGGCATGGGCGTGGTATCGGGCCTGGTCATGGCCTACCAGTTCGGCACCAACTGGAGCCGCTTCTCGGACTTCGCCGGCGCCGTCACCGGGCCGTTGCTGACGTACGAAGTGCTCACGGCCTTCTTCCTCGAGGCCGGTTTCCTGGGTGTGATGTTGTTTGGCTGGAACAAGGTGGGGCGCAAGCTGCACTTCTTCGCCACGGTGATGGTCGCCGTGGGTACGCTGATCTCCACATTCTGGATTCTCGCCTCCAACAGCTGGATGCAGACGCCCCAGGGCTTTGAAATCATCGATGGCCGCGTGATACCGACTGACTGGCTGGCGGTGATCTTCAACCCGTCGTTCCCCTACCGCCTGATGCACATGGCCACAGCGGCGTTCGTGGCCACGGCGTTCTTCGTCGGCTCGTCGGCGGCCTGGCATTTGCTGCGCGGCAAGGACAACCCAGCGATCCGCAAAATGCTCTCGATGGCGATGTGGATGGCGCTGATCGTTGCGCCCATCCAGGCGGTGATCGGCGACTTCCATGGCCTTAATACCCTCAAGCATCAGCCGGCCAAAATCGCCGCGATTGAAGGTCACTGGGAAAATATCGGCAACGAGCCCACGCCGCTGATCCTGTTCGGCTGGCCGGACATGAAAGCCGAGAAAACCAAGTACGCGGTCGAGATTCCGTACCTGGGCAGCCTGATCCTGACTCACTCCCTGGACAAGCAAGTGCCGGCGCTCAAGGAGTTCCCGCCTGAAGACCGTCCCAACTCGACCATTGTGTTCTGGTCGTTCCGGGTCATGGTCGGCCTGGGGTTCCTGATGATCTTCACCGGTCTGTTCAGCCTGTGGCTGCGCCGGGGCGACAAGATGTACACGTCCAAACCGTTCCTGTACCTGGCGTTGTGGATGGGCCCATCTGGCCTGATTGCGATTCTGGCCGGTTGGTTCACCACCGAAATCGGTCGCCAGCCCTGGGTGGTCTACGGGTTGATGCGCACGGCGGATGCCTCCTCCGGGCATAGCCTGACGCAGATGACCATCACCCTGGTGTTGTTCGTGGTGGTGTACTTCGCGCTGTTCGGCGCGGGCCTGGGCTACATGATGCGCCTGGTGCGCAAAGGCCCCGTGACCCACGACAGTACTGAGCCAGCCCACGGCGGCCCTGGCCAGAAACGCACCCCGGCACGTCCGTTGTCTGCTGCCGACGATGGCAGTGATAACGACCACGACCACATCCAGCACAAGGGGAATTGAGATGGGTATTGATCTTCCGCTGATCTGGGCCGTGATCATCATCTTCGGCATCATGATGTACGTGGTCATGGACGGCTTCGACCTGGGGATCGGCATTCTTTTCCCGTTTATCCCGGGCAAAGTCGACCGTGACGTGATGATGAACACCGTGGCGCCCGTATGGGACGGCAACGAAACCTGGCTGGTACTCGGCGGCGCGGCGTTGTTTGGCGCGTTCCCGCTGGCCTATTCGGTGGTGTTGTCGGCGCTGTACCTGCCGCTGATCCTGATGCTGATCGGGCTGATCTTCCGCGGCGTGGCCTTTGAGTTCCGCTTCAAGGCCAAGGACCACAAGCGTCACCTGTGGGACAAGGCGTTTATTGGCGGCTCGCTGGCGGCGACTTTCTTCCAGGGGGTGGCGTTGGGCGCCTTTATCGACGGTATTCCGGTGGTGGATCGCCAGTTCGCCGGCGGCTCACTGGACTGGCTCACACCCTTCACGATGTTCTGCGGCGTGGCGCTGATCGTGGCGTATGCCTTGCTCGGCTGCACCTGGCTGATCATGAAGACCGAAGGCAAGTTGCAGGAGCAGATGCACAACCTGGCGCGGCCTTTGGCGTTTGTCGTGTTGGCGGTGATCGGCGTCGTCAGCATCTGGACGCCGCTGACCCACCCGGAAATCGCGTCGCGCTGGTTTACCCTGCCGAACCTGTTCTGGTTCCTGCCGGTGCCGATCCTGGTGCTGGTCACCATGTACGGGCTGATCCGCGCTGTGGCACGTAATGCGCACTACACGCCGTTCCTGTTGACGCTGGTGCTGATCTTCCTCGGCTACAGCGGCCTGGGGATCAGCCTGTGGCCGAACATCATCCCGCCGTCCGTATCGATCTGGGATGCCGCCGCGCCGCCGCAAAGCCAGGGCTTCATGCTGGTGGGCACGCTGTTCATCATCCCGTTCATTCTGGGCTACACCTTCTGGAGCTACTACGTGTTCCGCGGCAAGGTCACCCACGAAGACGGCTATCACTAGGAGGGTTGAAACATGTCCAAACCTTCGTTGCACGAGATTGAACAGGCCGAGAAGCAGCCGTTGTGGCGGCGCCTGGGGTGGCTGGCGATGATCTGGACCGGCAGCGTGCTGGCCCTGTTCGTGGTGGCCAGCCTGATGCGCATGTTCATGAATGCGGCAGGCCTGAGCACCCACTGACCCCAATACCAATAATGTAGGAGCGAGCTTGCTCGCGAAAAACTCACAGACGCCGCG
>NZ_WKCD01000228.1:0-9253 GCF_021606625.1 Pseudomonas sp. PA-4-8C | reverse complement strand
GGGTAGGCGTGCAGCTTGCGCTCGGGGAAGCCTTGCACCGCGGCGCGGGTGTTGCGAAACAGCACGCGGCCGGTGCCGTGGCGGTCCAGCAGCTCACGCACCAGGCGGGCACTGGCTTCGGTGTCGCCATCGTTGACGGCGGTGAGCAGGGCTTCACCTTCGTCGCCGAGGAAGCCTTGAATGGTCTTGTGTGCGGTCGGCGACAGGCGGCCCTTGTCCAGCAGCTCCTGCACGGCTTCGGCCACCGGGCGATAGTTTTCGCTCTCGGCGCGGAAGGCTTGCAGGTCGTGGAAGCGGTTCGGGTCCAGCAGGCGCAGGCGCGCAAAGTGGCTGTCCTGGCCCAATTGTTCCGGGGTGGCAGTCAGCAGCAGCACGCCAGGAATCACTTCGGCCAGCTGTTCGACCAGCGAGTATTCGGCGCTGGCCTTGTCTTCGTGCCACACCAGGTGGTGGGCTTCGTCGACCACGAGCAAGTCCCAACCGGCGGCAAACAGCGCATCCTGGGCCTTCTCGTCGTCCACCAGCCATTCCAGCGCAACGAGTGCAAGCTGGGTGTCTTCGAACGGGTTGGTGGCATCGCTTTCGATAAAGCGCTCTTCATCGAACAGCGCAACCTGCAGGTTGAAGCGGCGGCGCATTTCCACCAGCCATTGGTGCTGCAGGTTTTCCGGAACCAGGATCAGTACGCGGCTGGCACGGCCCGAGAGCAGTTGGCGATGGATCACCAGGCCCGCTTCGATGGTCTTGCCCAAGCCCACTTCGTCCGCCAGCAATACGCGTGGCGCGATACGGTCAGCGACTTCGCGGGCGATGTGCAGTTGGTGGGCAATCGGTTGGGCGCGTACGCCACCCAGGCCCCACAGCGAGGACTGCAACTGGCGGCTGGTGTGTTCCAGGGTGTGGTAGCGCAGCGAGAACCACGCCAGCGGGTCAATCTGCCCGGCGAACAGACGGTCACTGGCCAGGCGGAACTGGATGAAGTTGGACAGTTGGGTTTCCGGCAGGGTGACCTGCTCGTTCTGCCCATTGAGGCCGTGGTAGACCAGCAGGCCATCGACGTCGTCGACTTCCTGTACGGTCATTTTCCAGCCTTCGAAATGGGTGATGGTGTCACCCGGCGAAAACCTCACGCGAGTGAGGGGCGCATTCCGTAGCGCATACTGGCGCGTGTCGCCAGTGGCCGGATAGAGCACGGTCAACAAGCGGCCGTCCTGTGCCAGAACGGTGCCTAACCCCAGCTCTGCTTCGCTGTCACTAATCCAGCGTTGCCCCGGTTGATACTGCTGCGCCATGCTGCCTGACTCCCGCCGTGAAAAAGCCGACTATGTTAACGGAACACGGCCCGGCGCCCAAGAACTCTGACAAAAACTACGCTGTTTGTACGGGCCGGCGGAAATTGAATCGACGGATGGCGGGCACTTGAGAGTGTCGACTGAGTCACAGCTTGGCACGCGGGTGCTCAAGTCACCCTGCCACCCGCCGACAGCCTGTTGATCAGGAGAATAATTATCATGCTGCCACCCATGCTGCCCGTCAGCGTTGTGCCGGTCACGTCGCAACTCGACCCGGCACGCCAGAAGCCGGATATTCCGCCGGTGGTGCCCGTTCAAGCGGGCTCCAACGAGAGCACGATCGACCTGAAAAAAGGCGATGCCGAGCAATCGACCTTTCTGTTGCGCGAAGAGCAGCGGCGCCAGCAGGAGCAGCAGAAACGCCGGCGTGAAGCCGACGACGACGCGCAGCAGCATTTGCCGATTCCTGGCGACTTGCTCAACGCTGACAACACCGTGCCCGTGGCGCCGCTGATCGAAGACGCGCCGCGCCAGGGACTGTGGGTGGATATCGAGGTCTAGCCCTTCAGTTCGCGCAGGGCCTTCACCAGCAACTCAATCTCGTCATCGGTGTTGAGCGGGCTGACCGAGATGCGCGCAATGCTTGTCAACCCACGCGCTTGCATGTCCAGCGGGGTGTAGGCCACGCCATTGGCGCCGATGTTGATGCGCTTTGACCCCAGGCATTGTTTGAGTTCAAAACTATCCCAGCCGGCCAGGTTGAACGCGATCAAGCCTGAATGCGTGTTGCCCAAGTCGTGCAAGCTAATCCCCGGTATCTGACGCAGTGCTTCGCGGATTCGCGCGCTGGTCTGCAAGACTCTTTGCCATACCCGCTCAATTCCCAGTTGATTGATCTCGTGCAACGCGTTGCCCAGGCCGGCCAGCAGGGCGAAGGACACTTCGCTGGTTTCAAAGCGTCGCGCGTCGTTGCGCAGGTCGAAGCCTTCGGCGGTCCAGGGCGCTGAAAACACGTCGCGTTGGGCCGGGTTCAGGTGCTGGAGGAACTCCGGCCGGATGTACAGCAGTGCGGTACCGCGAGGCCCGCGCAGGTGTTTGCGGCCGGCAGACTTGAGCACATCGCACTGCAACGCTTGCACATCCACCGGCAGCTGGCCGACGGCTTGGCCCGCGTCGATGAAGTAGGGAATGGTATGCCGCCTGGCCACATCGCCGATGGCCTGGGCCGGGTTGATCAAACCACCGTTGGCCGGCAGCCAGGTGAGGTCGATCAGCTTCACCTTGGCATCGAGCATTGCCTCCAGTGCCACCGGGCAGGCGGCGCCGCTGGCATCGCACGGGATGACCTCCACCCGCGCCCCGGCTTGAACGGCCAGTTCCATGCTCGCCAGGTTACCGCCCCATTCATGGCGCCCCACTAGAATTCGATCGCCCGGCTGCCACGGCCCCAGCGCCTGGAAGGCCATGCTCCAGGCCGTGGAGCCACTGCTGGCGAAGGCAATCGACGAAGCGGGCGCATTGAGCAGTTGCCCGGCGGCTCGGCGGGCCTTTTCCACTAAGACGGCACCTTGTTCGCCGGCCTCCATCGGGCCGTCGCGCGCTTCGCGTTGCAGCTGGTCGATGATGGCGTCGAGCGTCGCCTGGCTGGGCAAGGATGCCCCGGCGTGGTTGAAGTGCACGATGCCGGATTGGCAACCGGGCGTGGCCTCTCGCAAGTGCTGCACTTGCAGCGGGCTCATGGCTGCAGCTCGAAAATGGCATCTACCTCCACGGCGACGCCAGCCGGCAAACTGCAGACCCCTACGGCAGTGCGCACGTGTCGACCCTTGTCGCCGAGGGCGTTGACCAGCAGGTTCGAGGCGCCATTGGCGACCACGCTCTGGCGCTGGAAATCGGCGCTGCTGGCAATGAACACGCCCAGACGCAGGACGCGCACCACCCGCGACAGGTCATCGTCCAGCGCATCGCTTAGTTGCCCCAGCAGGCCCAGTGCCGCCAGTTCTGCCGCTTGGACGCCGTCTTCGTCGCTGAGGGAGGCACCCAGGCGGCCAAGGTAGGCGGGTTTGCCATCGAGCAGGGGGATTTGCCCGGAGATGAACAGTTGATGCTGGCTGCTCACATGATTGATGTAGTTGGCCGCGGGTTGGCTGGGCGTGGGCAGTGTCAGGCCGAGGGCGTGTACGCGCTGGCGGATGGAGTCGGTCATGGTCAAACCCTCTGGTGTCAGAAGGCTCCAGCATGTTGGCGATGGCGAGGGGCGACAAACGGATAGATCTCACTCGACGTATCGAAAAAACTCACGCGTCGGCGCACGCTTGTTTTAACCACTGGCTGAAGCATTCAGCCGCCTCACTGAGCGGCCCCTGGGGGGCGATCAGCCAATAGCCGATGTCGCTGTGATAGGGCGGCCAGTCAAAAGCCTCCACCAGGCTGCCGTCCTGGAGCCTGCGTTCGATCAGGCGATGGCGACCCATGGCAATCCCCTGGCCGGCCACGCTCGCTTCGACCACGATGTTGTAGTCATGCAGCATCACGCGGGGGTGGCGATCGAGGTTGACTTGGTAATGGGCGGACCAATCGGTCCACTCGAAAGGGCGGTGCGAGGTCGCCATCAACAACGGGCCACTGGCGACCTGCCGGGCTTTGAATGCAGGGCTGCATACTGGTGACAGGGTTTCGGCCATCAGGCGCGTGGCGTGCACATCGGGCCAGTCGCCCTTGCCGTAGCGGATGGCCAGGTCAACCTCGGCCGTGGCGACGTTGGCCAATTGAATCGCGGGCAGCAACTCCACCTGGATATGCGGGTAGCGCTGTAGAAACTCGGCCAGGCGCGGCGCCAGCCACAGCGTGGCAAAGGACGCCAGCAAGCCGATACGCAACACATTGGCGCTGGGCGCACCCCGTTGGTTGCGCGTCGCAGCGGCGATAGCGTCCAGGGCAGGGCGGATCTGCTCGTAGTACGCTTGCCCGGCCAACGTCAGGTCAATCGCACGGGTACGCCGGATAAACAGCGGTTTGCCCAAGTGGTGTTCGAGCTTATGCACCTGGTGGCTTAGGGCACTTTGGGTCACCGACAACTCGTTGGCCGCATTGATAAAACTCAAGTGCCGCGCCACGGCTTCGAAGGCGCGCAGGGCCAACAGTGGCGGAAGGTCGTTGTGCAAGGCCACCTGGATGCGCCTCCTGGGCAGGGTAGAAAGCGCCGATTCTGGTCGATGGCCTGCATTTTGTCGCCCGCTTAATTGCCGTCGGGCGGGGCAGGCCGCATTATTGAGGCATTCCCGCCACGACGTAAGCCAAGCCATGAGTGATGACGACAAGCTGATCGACCTGAACGCCGAACGCGCCAAGCGCGTGCACGACCTCAATGACAAACGCTTGAATGAAGTGCGCCAAGCCTTTGAACAAGCCATGCCTCTGGGCAAGCCCAAGAAAAAGCCCAAGAACAAACCGAAAAAGCGTTGAAACACCCTGCATCCGTTGATGCAGGTCAGTTATTCCCCTTCTTTACGCGCCGTTGTGGGCGATATTGATCCTGGTCAATTTCCCACCGCGCCTTCTCCATTAACTTAGCCCTATCGCAACAGGGCAAGTGCAGGAGGCCGGTCATGTTTTTCGATAATGTGGTTTTTGCCGGAGTGCTGACTGTTAGCCTCATGGTGTTGTTTTTTGTAGGGTTTGGATTTTTTATCTGGAAAGACGCGAACAAGCGTAAAAAACCTTAAGTTTTTCCGGGTTACATGAGCACGCAAGGCATTTTGGGCGACTTCGGTCGCCCTTTTTTTTGGCTGTTAATTGATGGATGAACAGCTCCCTCGCCACAGGTCCAGCGTCGTACCGACGTTGTGTAGATACCTATGCGCATCGCAGGCAAGCCCCACATTTGTCATGCGCTGTTCGAACTGGCGTAGAACCTGCATCCCACGCCCCATTCGCCGGTTTCCTGTCACCGGCCCCTGGAGGATTAGGATGCGTAGTCTGGTTTTGCTGCTGGCGTCATTGGCCCTGGGCGGTTGTATGACCGTCAGTGATATGGCCGAAGGCACCCGCTATCAGATGAGCGATGCCGGGCTGCTCGACCACAGCGATACGCGGCGTACTGCCTCGGTGCGCATACAGCCGGACTCCTTTGTGTTTATCGCCCAAGGCGCCTTCGTGCCACCGGGCAGCGCCTACCCGCGGCCCAATGTGGTGGCCGAGGAAGCATTCAATGGCTTCGTCGAATATTTCCCCATGGTGCGCCGCGCCCGCCAGCCGGAAGGGCTGGAACAGGCCATGGCCGAAGCCCGCGACGCCGGTGCTCACTACCTGCTGTATTGCCGCTTTGCGGCAGCCGATGACCGTATCGGCAACGCCGACGAGTGGACCGACCAACAAGCTCTGGACCGCCTTGGCCTGGACAGCGGGGTGATCCAAGTCATGTTGATCGAGACCAGCACCCAGTATTTGATTGATACTGCACGTATTCGCAGTCGTGGCGGTTTACTGACGTTCCACGACACATCGCCACAAGATTTGATTGCCCGTCCCCTGGCGCAATATGCCCGCGGTTTACTGGGCATGAGCAATCAGTAAACAGAGGAGCCCGTCATGACCGATTCCGCCAAGGCCAATGATTTATTGGCCCAACTGCCCAAGGGCAAAGGGCCGGCACCGGTGCATCTGTGGAACCCGGCTTTCTGCGGCAATATCGACATGCGCATCGCCCGTGACGGCACCTGGTTCTACCAGGGCACGCCCATCGGGCGAAAGCCGATGGTCAAGCTGTTCTCCAACATCATCCGCCGCGATGGCGATGATTATTTCCTGGTGACGCCGGTGGAGAAGGTCGGCATCCAGGTCGATGATGCGCCCTTTGTCGCCGTGACCCTGAACGTGCAAGGGCAGGGCGAAAGCCAGGTTTTGCGCTTTACCACCAACGTCGATGAACAGGTCGAGGCAGGCCTCGAGCACCCGCTGCGGGTGGTGATCGACCCCGTCACCCAGGAACCGGCACCCTACGTGCGCGTTCGCACCAATCTTGAAGCCCTCGTGCATCGCAACGCTTTTTACCAGTTGGTGGAGCTGGCAGTGAGCCGTCCGATCAACGGTCAAAACTGGCTTGGCGTATGGAGCAGCGGGGAGTTTTTCCCCATCGGCCTGGAGCCCTGAGGCGGTTTTTGTCTTCAGCCTGAAATAATCCTCTTGCGGCAAATGCGCGCTTTCGGTTATCAATTTGTACATGATTAGACATGTTCGATTTGATAAGAAAAAACGCGTCGTCGACGAACTCATCCGCCGTATCGAGGGTGGGGTCATGGCCGACGGCTTCCTGTTGCCCGGCGAGCATCAACTGGCCGAGGAATTTGCGGTCAGTCGTGGCACGCTGCGTGAGGCGCTGTCCGAGCTCAAGCGTCGCAACTACATCGCCACCCAAAGTGGGGTCGGCTCGATCGTCACCTTTGACGGCATGGTGCTGGACCAACGCAGCGGTTGGGCCCAGGCCTTGGCCGATACGGGCGCCCAGGTAAGCACTGACATCCTGCGTTTCGAGGCCGTCACGCGCCCTGATCTGTTCAGCCGTTTCGGCACCGACCAGTTCATTACCCTCGACCGCCTTCGGCGCACCGCAGACGGCACAGCGGTGTCCCTGGAACGCTCGCTGATGCCGGCCGTTGGCGACCTGGAAAGCCTGCCGCGCATTGGCCTGATCGATAACTCCTTGACCATCACCCTGGCCGCCTACGGCTACGTCGGGGCCGAGGGCGATCAGTGGATCGGTGCCGAGCCGCTGAGTGATGAAGATGCCGAATTACTCGGGCGTCCCAGCGGCACAGTATTTCTCAAGGCTGCGCGCACCACCTATGATCGTCGCGAGCGTTTCATGGAACATGTCGAAAGCCTGCTCGACCCGCTGCACTTTCGCCTGCATCTGCAGTTTGGAGCGTCGAAATGACCCGCGAAAATCGCGCCCTTGGCGCCTTCTATGGCCTGGCCCTGGGCGATGCTTTGGGTATGCCCACCCAATCCTTGAGCCGCGAGCAGGTACAAAAGCGCTTCGGTGCCATCACCGCTCTGGAAGACGCCGACGCCGACCAGCCCATTGCACCGAACATGCCTGCCGGCTCCATCACCGATGACACCGAGCAAGCCATTCTGGTCGCCGAGTTATTGGTGCAAGGCCAGGGCCAGATCCAGCCCGCTGTGCTTGCCCAACGCTTGATCGATTGGGAAGCGGGCATGCGCGCCAAAGGCTCCCAGGACTTGCTCGGGCCGTCCACCAAGCGCGCGATCGACATGATCCTCGCCGGACATACCCCGGAGGAATCCGGGCGCTACGGCACCACCAATGGCGCGGCCATGCGCATCACCCCGGTGGGCGTCGCCGCTGATGTCAGCGACCCGGGGCGGTTTATCCAGGCGGTGATCCAGGCGTGCCAGGTCACCCATAACACCAGCTTGGGTATTTCCAGCGCTGCGGCCGTGGCGGCAGTGGTCTCGGCCGGCATCAATGGCGTGGACCTGGGGGAAGCCCTGAATATCGGGACCCAAATGGCTCGGCAGGCTGAAAGCCATGGTCACTGGATCGCGGGTGGACGCATTTCTACCCGCATTAGTTGGGCTCGCACTCTAAGCGTCGGCAGCGGCGATAAAGCGTTGTTTGCCGACCTGCTTTACGAGTTGATTGGTACTTCGGTGGCTTCCCAGGAATCGGTAGTGGTGTCGTTTGCCCTGGCGCAGCAAGTGGCATCGGGCGACATGAACGCCTTCGAAGCCCTGTGCCTGGCAGCCAGTCTGGGTGGCGACACCGATACCATTGCCGCGATCCTCGGCGCCATGCTGGGGGCGTGCCTGGGCATGCAGTGCTGGCCTGAGGCGTTGGTTGAACAGGTCAAGCGAGTCAATGGCCTGGACTTGCAGCCGCTGGTCAAAGCCTTATTGGCCTTGCGATAAACACGGAACTAATTGTGGGAGCTGGCTTGCCTGCGATAGCGGTTTTCAGTGGCGGATGAGCTGGTTGCCCCACCGCAATCGCAGGCAAGCCAGCTCCCACATTAAAAAGCGTTGGGTCAGGAAGACCGGATAAAGATTCGACTCGCTGCCACAACCACAACAATACAGGCACCAGGAGCACCCTTTCATGAGCAGCCCCTCTTCCGGCCAAAGCGCTGGGCAATTGGAAACACGCGGCATCGAGCCGGTCCCGGAAGGCGAGTGCAACGGCCATCCGCTGCAACTGTTCTGGGTGTGGTTTGCGGCCAATATCAGCATCCTCGGTTTGCCCCTTGGCGCGACGCTGGTGGCGTTTCGTGGCCTGGCCATCTGGCAGGCGATCATCGTTGCGATTCTTGGCGCCGCTGGCTCCTTTGCCGTGGTGGGCATTATCTCCATCGCTGGCCGCCGCGGTCGCGCGCCCAGCCTGACCTTGTCCCGCGCCATCTTCGGGGTGCGCGGCAATATCGGCCCGACCTTGGTGTCGCTGATGTCGCGCCTGGGTTGGGAAACCGTCAACACCACCACCGCAGCCTTCGTGTTGTTGTCATTAAGCTCCATCCTGTTCGGCTCGGCAGTGGAGGCGAAAAGCGCGCCGGTGCTCACCCTGATCTTCATTGCCATCTTCGTGCTGCTGACCCTGGCCGTATCGGGCCTGGGCCACGCCACGTTGCTGGTGATCCAGAAGTGGGCGACCTACGTCTTCGGCGGCTTGAACATTCTGGTGGGCGGCTTTCTGTGCGCCACTATCGACTGGAGCGCGGTGTTCAACGCCACCCCCGCGCCGTTGAGCGCGATGATCATTGGCGTGGGCACCATGGCTGCCGGTACCGGTATCGGTTGGGCCAACGCCGGTGCAGACATGTCGCGTTACCAGCACCGCAGCGTCAAGGCCGTGCGCCTGGTGGCCTCCGCTGCGTTTGGCGCAGGCATCCCGCTGGTGCTGTTGATCACCCTCGGCGGCCTGTTGTCGGTGGGCAACAATGACC
>NZ_WKCD01000227.1:0-9279 GCF_021606625.1 Pseudomonas sp. PA-4-8C | reverse complement strand
GTCCTGGGTCAGATAACGCACCAGCACGTTGGTATCCAGGCCGATCATCCAGCGGTTGCTCCCTGGGCCGCGATGGCGCGGTTCATGTCTTCGATAGACACGGCATGGGCGGGCTTGCGGATCAAACCCTTGAGGTCCTTGACGGTTTTGCTTGCGGCAATCATGGAAAACTTGCCGTCTTCCATTTCAACGAATTCCACCCGGTCGCCTGTTTCCAGGCCCAGGGCCGTTCTGACCTGCACAGGGATGGTAATTTGCCCTTTTGAAGTGAGTGTGGCGGTGGCCATAGTGAAGATCTCCATCGTGATACTCCTTAACTTAGGGTAAGGAATGACAGAGGACAATATCCGTTGGTCCATAGGTCGCTCGCTGAGGTGGGTGAGTTGGAAGGAATAGTAAAACCCTAGTCCTAACTCTTGAACCTCACACGCCGAGCCATGCCCCAAACGGATACAAACTATGACCGACCGCCGCTAGCTCATTGCACCACGCGGTAGCACGGCACATACGCCGCGCCGCCTGGCAACTTCATGCGGTGCTGGGCCACGAAGGCCTTCAGCAGCTCATCCAGCGGTTTCATGATGGCCGGGTCACCGTGAATCTCATACGGGCCGTTTTCTTCGATCAGGCGAATGCCCTTGTCCTTGACGTTACCCGCCACAATCCCAGAGAACGCCCGGCGCAGGTTGGCCGCCAGTTCATGGGCCGGCAACGCGTGGTTGAGTTGCAGGCTGGCCATGTTTTCGTGGGTGGGGTCGAATGGGCGCTGGAAGCCTTCGTCGATCTTCAGCAGCCAGTTGAAGTGGAACGCGTCGTTACGCTCGCGGCGGAACTGCTTCACCGCCTTGAGGCCGGTGGTCATCTGGCGGGCCACTTCAGCCGGGTCGTCGATGATGATCTGGTAATGCTTCTGCGCCGCTTCACCCAGGGTGGCGCCGACGAACGCGTGCAATTGTTCCAGGTAAGGCGCGGCATGTTTGGGCCCGGTAAGCACCACCGGGAACGGCACGTCGCGGTTGTCCGGGTGCATGAGGATGCCCAGCAGGTACAGGAACTCCTCCGCCGTGCCGGCACCGCCGGGGAAGATGATGATGCCGTGACCGACACGCACAAAGGCTTCCAGGCGTTTTTCGATGTCCGGCAAAATCACCAGTTCGTTGACGATGGGGTTCGGCGCTTCGGCAGCGATGATGCCTGGCTCGGTCAGGCCCAGGTAACGACCATTGGTGATGCGTTGCTTGGCGTGGGAAATGGTCGCGCCTTTCATCGGACCTTTCATTACGCCGGGGCCGCAGCCGGTGCACACGTCGAGGCTGCGCAGGCCCAGTTCGTGCCCGACTTTCTTGGTGTATTTGTATTCTTCGGTGTTGATCGAATGGCCGCCCCAGCACACCACGATCTTCGGCTCCACACCCGGGCGCAGCGTACGGGCGTTGCGCAGCAGGTGGAACACGTAGTCGGTGATGCCTTGGGAGTTGCTCAGGTCGATACGCTGGCTGTCCAGCTCGTTCTCGGTGTAGACGATGTCGCGCAGGGCGCTGAACAGCATTTCGCGGGTGCTGGCAATCATTTCGCCATCGACGAAGGCATCGGCGGGGGCGTTGAGCAGTTCCAGGCGTACGCCGCGGTCTTGCTGGTGAATACGCACTTCAAAGTCTTTGTAGGCGTCGAGGATGGTCTTGGCGTTGTCGATATGCGCGCCGGTATTGAGAATCGCCAGGGCGCATTGGCGGAACAGGGTGTAGATGCTGCCGGTACCGGCTTCGCTCAGTTGCTGCACTTCACGTTGGGACAGGGTTTCGAGGCTGCCCTTGGGGCTGACGGAGGCATTGATGACTTGACGTTGGGGCATTCTGATTCCTTGAAAGCATAGCCACCGCGCCCGCTTGGGGGCGATGGCTTGAGAATGGTGAGCGCCAATTAAGGTCGCACGAGACGGTTATTTACCTCAGGCACAAGGCCCAGCGCAAATGCCGTCCAACACCATCATGCCGCAGAACTTACTGAATCAGCTTCCAGTTTTTGTAGAAAACCCGACGCAGGGTAAAGACCAGGCCGGCAAACCCTGCGATCACGGCGTTGAGCACCGAGGGCAGCAGGGTCGGGCGCACAATATCAATGAACAGGCAGTAGCGTTTGGCGTCGTTTTTGTTGAAGGAGGCGTGCATCAGCGTGTCATCGAAGATAAACAGCGGGTCGTCGTGCCAGTAGTGCTTGTGCTTGCCCACCTGGATATACACGCCCTCATGGTGCGGTGCCGGCGCCATGTTGTAGAGCACACGGAACATCATGCGCAGGGGGCCGAAGTGGAACGACGTCGAGCGGTTCTCGTTGAACACCGAGACGCCGATGGTTTTCACGAACGGTAGTTTCTTGCGCAGTTGCGGGATATCCAGAGTGGTTTCGATCGGGCGGCCGTACCACTGGAAAAACAACATGCCGCGTTTCTTCTCGGCCATGCGCTCGTCCAGGTAGCTGATGATTTCATCCTTGCGGGCCATGGCGTCGTCGATCACCTTTTGCAGGTCTTCGCGCCAGGCCGGTGGCAGGTCGTTCATGGTGTAGACATGTCGGTTGCGGCTGCTGAGCAGGTCGAGCAGGGTGTTGAACGGTGCCAGCACCCAGGTATTACGGCCGTTGCCGATAAAATACTTCTTGATGGTGTCGCGGTCGTACAGGCCGTTACGCAGGAAGTCATAAACGCCGCAGCACACCACCAACAGCAGAAACACCAGGCAACTGCGCGGGAAACAATAGATCAACAGCAGAACGCCGAGCACCCACGCCAGGGACACCAGCTTTTTGCCGACAGCATTTTTGCTCATGAAACGAGGCTCCAAAGCCGAAACATATTGAAACAATATCGTCATCATAGGGGTTTATGAGGCTCGCAGGCGTTTTTAAATAGGGTGAAATTGTGAAGCCGCTGCACAATTTGTAACCGTTGCCGTGCAGGCTCCGACGTTTTGTGGATTGAATTTTGAGAACAGAAGATTTGCGACTATCGTGACGCTTCGGTTTTTCAGGCGTCATAGACCGGTACGATTGAAGTTGAATGGCCACTATTGGCCTTCGGCACCTTGGAAGAGGCAGAAATTTTTATGATCATCAAACCGCGGGTTCGTGGCTTTATCTGTGTGACCGCTCACCCTGTTGGCTGTGAAGCGAACGTCAAAGAGCAGATCGACTACGTAACCAAAAACGGCGTCATCGAAGGCGGCCCTAAAAAGGTGCTGGTCCTCGGTGCCTCCACCGGCTACGGCCTGGCCGCGCGCATCAGTGCTGCGTTTGGCTGCGGCGCCGACACCCTGGGCGTGTTTTTTGAGAAAGAAGGCGAAGAAGGCAAGCTGAGCTCCGCCGGCTGGTACAACAGCGCGGCGTTCGAGAAGTTTGCCGTGGAAAAAGGCCTGTACGCCAAGAGCATCAACGGCGACGCGTTCTCCGACGAGATCAAGCGCCTGACCATCGAGACCATCAAGAAAGACCTGGGCAAGATCGACCTGGTGGTCTACAGCCTGGCCGCGCCACGCCGTACCGACCCGCAAGGCGTGGTGCACAACTCCACCCTCAAGCCAATCGGCAAGGCCGTGACCCTGCGCGGTATCAACACTGACAAGGGCGTAGTGGTAGACACCACCCTTGAGCCTGCAACCCAGGAAGAAATCGACGGCACCGTGAAGGTCATGGGCGGCGAAGACTGGCAGCTGTGGATCGACGCCCTGCGTGACGCCGACGTACTGGCCGAAGGCGCCAAGACCACCGCGTTCACCTACCTCGGTGAGAAGCTGACCCAGGACATCTACTGGAACGGCTCCATTGGCGAAGCCAAGAAAGACCTGGACAAGAAAGTTTTGACCCTGCGCGAAAACCTCGCTGCGCTCAAGGGCGACGCCCGCGTGTCGGTGCTCAAGGCCGTGGTCACCCAGGCCAGCTCGGCCATCCCGATCATGCCGCTGTACCTGTCGCTGCTGTTCAAGGTGATGAAAGAGCAGGGCACTCACGAGGGCTGCATCGAGCAGGTCTACGGCCTGTTCAAGGACAGCCTGTACGGCAGTCAGCCGAAACTCGACGCCGATGGCCGCCTGCGTGCCGACCTGGCCGAGTTGGAGCCGAAGGTCCAGGACGCCGTGGCCGCGCTGTGGAATCAGGTGACCGACGACAACGTCAACGAGATCAGCGATTTTGCCGGTTACAAGGCTGAGTTCCTGCGCTTGTTCGGCTTTGAAGTCGACGGCGTGGATTACGACGCGGATGTGAACCCGACCGTCAAAATCAACGGCCTGATCCAGGCTTAAAACGCGGCCAATAAGGTGGGAACTGGCTTGCCCTGATGTCAGTCAGTTAACGCAAATCCCTTGTGGGAGCGGGCTTGCCCGCGAAGGCGGTGTGTCAGTCGCAGCATCTGAGGCTGTACGACCGCTTTCGCAGGCAAGCCAGCTCCCACATTTGATCTTCATTGCTTTGAGCATTGCGTTCGCTCAATTAGGCCGTGCCTCCTCCCACCTGTCTTTTCAGACACTTCTTACGCCCCGGCGCGCGCCTCCCTCTTGTAGATCTGTCAGACTCCAGCTGCTATCAAGCCACGCTAACGGAGGATCTGATGACGATTCGTGCAGTAGTTTTTGATTTCGGCGGTGTCCTGTTCGACTGGAGCCCGCAGCACCTGTACCGCAAGCTGATCGCCGACGACGTCGAGCGCCAATGGTTCCTCGACACCATCTGTACCCAGGACTGGAACACCGAGCAAGATGCCGGTCGCTCCTTGGCTGAGGCCACCCGCACCCTGATTACCCAATACCCCGAACACAAGGCCCTGATCCAGGCTTATTACGAGCGCTGGCCAGAAATGCTGCGTGCCGAATTACCCGAGGGTGTGGCGATTCTCGAGGCCTTGCACCAAGTTGAGATGCCGCTGTTCGGGCTCACCAACTGGTCGGCAGAAACCTTCCCTTATGCCCGGGCCAACTACCCGTTCCTGCAGCGTTTTCGCAACATCGTCGTGTCCGGCGAATTGAAACTGATCAAGCCTGACCCGGCGATCTACCACGCCAGCCTGAGTCAAGTGCGTGAACACTTGCCAGACATCCAGGCCAGTGAAGTGGTGTTTATCGACGACGTCGCCGGCAATATCGAGGCCGCCATCGCATTGGGCTGGCAGGGCATCCACCATGTGTCGGCTGAGCGCACCGCCACGCGCTTGCGTGAGTTGGGCGTGGCGTTCTAGCGCGCCCATTTCTCCATCACAAAGTCGACGAACGCCCGCAGCTTGGGCAGGCGGTAGCGGTCCTGGCGATACATCAGGTGCATGGGGCGGCTGGGCAGTTTATAGGTGGTCAGCAAGGCCACTAGCTTGCCGCTGTCCAGGTCCGGTTGCACCAGGGCATCGGCCAGCATGGTGATGCCCATGCCGTTGATGGCGGCCTGGCGCAAGCCTTGGGAGCTGTTGATGGTCAATGAGCCAGACACCGGCACCTGCACCTCACCTTCATCGCCCGTCATGCGCCACAGTTTGTCGGTGTCGCGCCAGTTGTCGTTGGCGGGGTAGGCGAATGCCAGGCAGTCATGCTGCTGCAGGTCGGCCGGGGTTTGCGGTGCGCCGCGTCGCGCCAGGTAGGCAGGGGAGGCGCAAAGGGTGAGGGTGTAGGCCTGCAGGGGCCGGGCGATCAGGCTGGAGCTTTCCAGTTCGCCGAGACGGATCGCCACGTCAAAACCGCTGTCGACCAGGTCCATGCGTTCATTGCTCATCACCACGTACAGGTCGATAAGGGGGTAGCGCTGGGCGAACTCACTCAAGGCCGGTACCAGGCGTTCGGTGCCGAACACCGGCGGCGCGGTGATGCGCAGGCTGCCTTTGGGGGTTTCGCTGTGGACCTGCTCGGCCAGTAGCTCGGAGTCGGCCACCAGCCCCAGCACTTCCAGGCAGCGCTGATAATACTGACCGCCAAATTCGGTGAGGTTCTGCTTGCGCGTGGTGCGTTTGAGCAGGCTGACGCCAAGCCGTTGCTCCAGCGCTCGCAGATGGTTGCCCACCATGGTGGTTGAGATCCCGCATTCCTGCGCGGCGGCGGTCATGCTGCCGGTTTCGACGACTTTCACGTACACCGACATTGCCTGGAACAGGTCCATTATCAAGCCCTGGTTTAAAGTTATTGCAGCGATTCTACGTTTATCCAGCGAGGGTGGTTAACCATACTGGATCCACCCCAACGATGCACTGGAGCCGCCACCATGACCGCCGCCTGCCTGATGAGCACTTATCAACCCCTGGCCCTGAGTTTCACCCGCGGCCTGGGCACGCGCCTGTGGGACCAACAGGGCCGCGAATACCTGGATGCCGTGGCCGGCGTGGCGGTGACCAATGTCGGCCATTCCCACCCAAGGTTAGTGGCCGCCATCAGCGAACAGGCCGGCTTGCTGCTGCACACCTCCAACCTCTACAGCATCGACTGGCAACAACAATTGGCCCGGCGCCTGGCCCAACTGTCCGGGCTGGACCGTGCGTTCTTCAACAATTCCGGCGCCGAAGCCAACGAGACGGCGCTGAAGCTGGCGCGTTTGCACGGCTGGAAAAAAGGCATCGAACAGCCGTTGGTGGTCGTGATGGAGAACGCCTTCCACGGCCGCACGCTGGGCACCATGGCCGCCAGCGACGGGCCTTCGGTGCGCCTGGGGTTCCAGCGCCTGCCCGGCGATTTCATCAAGGTTGGGTTTGGCGACATGGCGGCCCTGGAGGCGCTCACCGCACAGTTCGGCACGCGCATTGCGGCGGTGTTGCTGGAGCCGATCCAGGGTGAAAGTGGTGTGTTAGTGGCGCCGTCGGGCTACCTCAAAGCCCTGCGCGAGCACTGCACGCGCCACGGCTGGCTGATGATGCTTGACGAAATCCAGACCGGCATCGGGCGCACCGGCACCTGGTTTGCCTTCCAGCACGAAGGCATCGTGCCGGACGTGATCACCCTGGCCAAAGGCCTGGGCAATGGCGTGCCCATCGGCGCCTGCCTGGCCCGCGCTGCTGTCGCTGAGCTGTTCACCCCAGGCAGCCACGGCAGCACCTTTGGCGGCAACCCGCTGGCGTGTCGCGTCGGGTGTACGGTGCTGGAGATTATCCAGGAGCAAGGCTTGCTCGAAAATGCCGCACGCCAGGGCGAACACTTGCTGGCGCGCTTGCGCATGGAGTTGGAGGAGCATCCGCAAGTGCGGGCGATTCGTGGCAAGGGCTTGATGATCGGCATTGAGCTGGCCAGCCCTTACCGCGACCTGGCCCAACGGGCGGCGCAGGAGCACGGGCTGTTGATCAATGTCACGCGGGGCAAGATTATTCGCCTGTTGCCGCCGCTGACGTTGGAGCGCAAGGAAGTGGAGATGATCGTACGGGCCATCACCCGACTACTGGACTGAAAAAGTGCGGAAGGGGGCGATGCTCGTTCCCACGCTCTGCGTGGTAACGCCTCCTGTGACGCTCTGCGTCACGCCTTAAGAGCGGACGCGGAGCGTCCAGGGCAGCATTCCCACGCGGAGCGTGGGAACGATCAGAGGGAGGGGCCATTGAGCCATTCCTGGTTCATGGTTTCGGTATCCCCCAAGTACTCCAACAACCACGCCATGGCCGGCGACAGCTTGTTCTGCGCCCACGCCACACACGACGGGCTGGCCGGAAATGGCCGGCTCAACTGCAGCGCCACCAAGTCCCCGCGCTCGATCCATGGCAATACCTGATGGGCCGGTGCCATCCCCACACACAGGCCATCGCGCAGGCAATCCAGGGCCGACGCCCAGTTGGGCACCACCAGGCGGCGCTGGTTATCCAGGGTCCAGGTGTCGCGTTTGGGCAGGTTGCGCGAGGTGTCGGTCATGCACAGCGAGGCAAAGGGGCGCAGTTGGTCATCACTGAGTAAACCTTCCACCGCAGCTAAGGGGTGCCGGGCGCTGACCACGCACAGCCAGTTCAACAGGCCCATGTCGCGGAAGCTGAAGTGGCTGGCCACCGGCACCGCGCTGGTGGCGCCGATCACGATGTCGGTGCGTTCATCCGCCAGCGCATCCCACACGCCGTTGTACACCTCGTATTCGAGCAGCAATTCCACTTCGGGAAACTGCCGATAGAAGTCGAGCACCAACTGCCGGCAGCGCTGGGGTTTGACGATGGAGTCCACGGCCACCTTCAACTGGCCGCTCCAGCCATTGGCCACCTGTTGGCATAGGCGCCGTGTGCCGAGCATTTTTTTCATTACGCCGCGGGCTTCGTCGATAAACAAACGGCCGGCGGGGGTCAGTTCTACGTCGCGATGTCGACGCACAAACAGCGGCACGGCCAACCATTCTTCGAGCTGGCGCACCGTGTAGCTGATGGCCGACGGTACGCGGTGCAGTTCCTGGGCGGCAGCGCTGAAGCTGCCGTGACGGGCGACGGCGTCGACCACATCCAGGGAATATTCCGACCACATGGGCGCTGCCTTCAAAATTATTGATGAGAGTGTCCAATTATTATCGCTTCACACAGATATTGTCAGCTTCATAATGGGCGCCAGTCAGCAAATAGTTTGATGGCAGTATCTACAAGGCTTCGATGAAAAATTCTTTTGGTTTTACCTGGTATCTGGCGGGGCTGAGCATGCTCGGTTATCTCGCCATGGACATGTACTTGCCGGCGTTTGGCGCCATGGGCGAGCAGTTGAACATTGGTGCAGGCGCGGTGGGCGCCAGCTTGAGTATTTTCCTTGCCGGCTTTGCGGTCGGGCAGTTGCTGTGGGGGCCGCTCTCGGACCGCCTGGGGCGCAAGCCCATCCTGCTCGCTGGCCTGAGCCTGTTTGTGTTCGGTTGCCTGGGCATGTTCTGGGTCGAAACCGCGCCGCAACTGTTGGCCCTGCGCTTTATGCAAGCGATTGGCGTGTGTGCCGCCGCCGTGAGCTGGCAGGCGCTGGTGATTGACCGCTACCCGGCCGACAAGGCCCACCGCGTCTTCGCCAGCATTATGCCGTTGATGTCGCTGTCTCCGGCCTTGGCACCGCTGTTGGGTGCCATGGTGCTGAATCACTTTGGCTGGCAGGCGATCTTCGGCGTGTTGCTGGTGGTGTCGTTGTTGCTGCTGGTGCCGACGTTGTTCCTGCGCAACATGCCCAAGCGTTCGGAGCACAAGGGCAGCCCGGTGCGCCTGGGGTATGGGCAATTGCTCACCTCACGGGTGTTTACCGGCAATGTGATGATCTTCGCCGCCTGTTCGGCCAGCTTTTTCGCTTGGCTGACCGCCTCGCCGTTCATTCTCGGTGGCATGGGCTACAG
>NZ_WKCD01000226.1:0-9302 GCF_021606625.1 Pseudomonas sp. PA-4-8C | reverse complement strand
AGGTGTGGTGGGGCAGGAGATTGGTCTAGTGGCCAAGGCCAATGGCCAGACTTCGCCGGTCGCGGCGGTTGAGATTCCATTGCTCAAGCCGACCTTGGGTACCGTTGACACCGACAAGGGCGAGTTGCCAGTAACGGGCAAGCCGGGGGCGACTGTACAGCTGCTGGACAAGGACGGTAAGCCCGTTGGTACCCCGGTCATCCTCGATGAAAAAGGCCAGGGCGTGATCAAGCTGCCACAAAGCGTGGGCGGCGAGCCGGTGAGTGTGGTTGCCAAAGTCGGTGACAAGCAATCTCCGCCTGCATTGGCCGAAATTCCGCTGCTTAAGCCAGTGTTGGGCACGGTCGATAAACAGAAAAACCTGGTGGAAGTAGTAGGGAAGCCAGGCGCAACCGTACAACTGAAGGACCCGAGCGGAACGGCGGTGGGCGCGCCTGTGACTCTGGATGCACAAGGTAACGGGACGATAAAACTTTCGCCGAAATGGAGCGATCAAGGTTTTACGCTGACCCAGGCGGTAAACGGTCAGGAGTCTGTACCTGCATCGGTAGCGATTCCACTTCTGGCGCCGGAATTTATGCCGTTCGTTACGGGTTCCAAGATGGTCGCCTTGATCGGTAAGCCGAACACCAGTTTTGAAGTCGTGAGAGAGGGGGGCAAACCGAGCTACGCCACAGGGAAGTTTGATAGCGACGGCAATGCTTCGGTCCAGTTGAAATCAAATGCTTCCGGGCAGAAGATTGTTGCCTTCCATACAGGGGCTGACAGTGTTTCTTTCTCGGCACGAACTGGCTCTCAAGACGAGACATTGATTGTCCTTAAGAAGTCGGCTCTGGCAAAAATTTTGGGCTCGGAAACTTCTTCGGCGGTTGAGGTGCCGCTGTTTGCCCCGGACCTGACCTTGAATGATGACACTCTGAATGTCGTGGGCATGCCAAATGCCACCGTTGAGTTAAGCAATGCAGCCGGCGTCATGGTCGGTCAAACCAAGCTCGACGACAATGGAGATGGCGAGTTTGTGCTTTCCCAGGCTTTGAGTGGCGAAAGGTTCTTTGCCGTCGTCAAGAATGCTGGCAACAAGTCGCCGGAAGAGTCAGTGGATATCCCGCTGTTCACAGTGGAAGTGGGAACGTTTGATCGCCAGACCGAAAAACTTGCAGTCACCGGCAAGCCCGGCGCGACCGTACAGTTGCAGGACAAAGACGGCAAACCGGTAGGCGCAGCCTTGACCCTGGACCCGCAAGGCAAGGGTGCGATCAGTGTTCCAGCCAGTCTGGGCGGCGAGAGCGTCAAGGTTACCCAAACGTTCAACAAGGTCCAATCGGCTGCCAGCAACGCGGTTGCCATTGCGCCAATGAAACCGACGCTGGGCACCACCGACCCACAAACCGGCAAACTGGACATCAGCGGCAAACCAGGCGCCAGCGTGCAGTTGCAGGACAACACGGGCAAGCCGATTGGCGCGCCAGTAGTCCTCGACGCGCTGGGGCAGGGCCAGGTCCAGCTTCCACAGGCGATGAGCGGGCAGCTCATCAGCGCGGTGCAGAAGGTCAATGGTGAGTCTTCACTGCCTTCGGCGGCGATCCAGGTGCCGCTGCTGGCACCGGTACTCAATGCCGTCGACCCGCAGACCGGCAAGGTGGCGGTTGAAGGCAAGCCGTTGGCGTCCGTGCAGTTGAAGGACAGTGCCGGCAAATCCATTGGCCAGCCAGTGACGTTGGACAGTCAAGGTAAGGGGGTACTCCAGCTCCCGGCGACAGCCGGTGGGCAGGCTGTTTCTGCCGTGCAGACCATGGGTAAAGAGGTCTCCGCGCCTTCGGTTGCGGTCAGTGTTCCATTGCTCAAACCAACGTTTGGCGTGGTGGATGCACTCACGGGCACTGTGGCGGTTGAAGGCAAACCCCAGAGTACGGTGGACATTAAACTGCCGGACGGTACAACCGTCAGTGTACCGCTCAATGCACAAGGCAAGGGCAGCCTTACCTTGCCGTCCATTGCCAGCAGCGAGGCCCTTGAGGGTGTGCTCCGCGTTGGCACTGAAACCTCGGCGCCTGCGCCAATCACCGTACCGGTATTGGCGCCTCGGGAAGCGGCGTTCAATAACGACGGCAAAATTACCGCCAAGGGCAAACCGGGCGACATTATCCAGGTCAAGGATGCCGCTGGAACAGTATTGAGCAGTGGCGTCGTGAGCAAGGATGGCGTGGCAGTGATAGCCCTCAAGGCTGTACCGCAAAGCGGTGCCGTTCTGAGCCTGGTCGCCAATCACAAGGGCGAATCCTCACCTGCCGTGGAGGTCACTGCTCCCGTGGTTGATAAGGATCGCCCACTGCCGCCTACCGAGCTGAGCATCAGCCCGAGTGGCGTGCGCATATTGGGCAAGGCCAAGTCCGGGCAGAGCGTCAAGATCATCAATAAGGACACAGGTAAGGACCTGGGCACTTTCACGGTTGATCAGAGTGGTTACTTCTCGGCCAACATCGTTGCGCAACCTGGCGGCTCGCTGCTTGAGCTGACAGCCATCGAGGGCCAGAAAACCTCGCTGCCTGCGAAGTTGGCCACTCCTATGGTTGCCGATGGCGCGCCGCCGAAGCCTTTCGATCTAAGTGTCGATGCAACTGGCACCAAAGTGCTGGGTAAGGGGGCTCCCAACGCCGTCGTTCTGGTCAAGGCACCGGATGACAAGACCGTCATCGGCAAGGGTATTGTCAAACCGGATGGCACCTTCGAGGTATCGATTGCGCCTCAACAGGGCGGGCAACTGCTTAATGTGGCCTTGCAGCACAAGGGCAAGGAGTCCGGCTCGGAAACGGTGATGACCCCTTACGTCGTCTCCAATACACCGACCGAGGTTGCTATCGTTGATGCGGGCACCAAGGTCACAGGCAAGGGCCAGCCGGGTGACGTCATTCGGGTCAAGAATGATCAGAACGAGGACATCGGTTCAGGTGTGGTCAAGCCGGACGGGACGTTTGCGGTCACTATTCCTCGACAGCCGGGCGAGACGACTTTGGCGGTCACCGCGCAAGGGAAAGGGCTTGAGTCTGCACCGGCCTTTGTGCAAACCCCGGACATTGAGATCCCGCCGCTCAAGCTCCAGGCTCAGATAGACGCCACAGGTACCAAAATTACCGGCATCACCAAGGCCAAGGCTATCGTCACGGTCAAAGGTCCGGATGGTCAGGTGCTGGGAGCGCCTGTTCAGGCCGACAGTACCGGCAAGTTCAACGTGGACATTGCAAAACAAACACCTGGCAGTCTGCTTTCGGTTGTAGCGCAATCGGGAGAGGCCCAGTCACTGCCTAAGGTGCTCGTTGTACCGCTGGCGAACGGCCAGCTTGCGCCGCCGCTGGAGGCGTTGATCAGCTCTGACGGCAAAGAGATCTCCGGCAAGGCTGTGCCTAACACCCATATCGTGGTCAAGGATGCTGCGGGCAAACAGTTGGGGCAGACCACGCCCGTCGATGCAAACGGCAACTACAAGGTGGTGATCAATCCGGTTGCATCCGGGGGCGCAAAACTGGATGTATACTCGGCTTCTACCGATGGCAAGTTGTTATCGACACCCGTATCGGTGATTGCTCCGTTCCAGTTAGTGTCACAAGTGACGGATGTGAATGTCGGGCAGTTTATTAATCCTGACGTAGAGGGTGAGTCCATCAACGATAATGCTAACTTCGTCACTGTAGGGACCGGCCTATTCAATCTCCTCATCGACCTGTTGGGTGGTAATACTGCGTCTCAAACTTTTAAGTTTGAGGTGGGCAAAGACGAGAAGGTCACCCTTGGATTTCAAACATCCAAGGCATGGAGCATTGCTGTTGGTAACTTTAATGGTGTTGGGCTGGAAAAATGGGTGGATGGCTCATGGCATGAAGTCAGAAGTGACAGCACTGGCGGATTCTTTAATATTTCAGAATTGAATGTCGGCTGGAAAGCCGGGGTCGGTATCACTTTCGAAACGCCTGGCGAGTACCGCGCGGTGGTCAGGAATTTCGAAGCTGTCGGCTTGGGTATAACTAGCATTGGAGTCAGCGTTAAGAAAGAGTCTTTTGTTGGCGGCTACCCGGATAAAACTATCTACGGTAAGTTTGTGCTGAAGGATGGCGAGCCAGTTGAGAAGATGTTGACAGTCGGAAGTACTAGCGTTAATGATCTGGTTGATGTTGTGCTGAAGGGTAAGTATGGATCACTGATCGTTGCGGCTGACGGAAAATATAAATATATACAAGATACCAATCCGAACTTTGATAAGGGAGAGACGGAGAGGTTTATCTTTACGGCCAAAAACGTATGGGATCAAACTCGAACAGGGGAGCTTGACGTCAATATCAAGGCTTACTCCGTCGCCGGTAATTTGTTGCGCGCTGATCGTGGCCAAACTATTGATGCGGTCAAGGTGATGAAGGTCAACGACAAGAACATGGGGGACACGTTTACCCAATCGATTGATGGCAAGTTCGGGCGGCTGGAGGTGACCAAGGATGGGAAGTTCATTTACACGCCAAAACTCAGCCTGGATGTGTTGAACGAAACGGATGTGTTCAAGTATGTCCTCAAGCATGACAACGGAGAGACTGTCACCTCGACGCTCAATGTGCATATCGCCGACTTCAAGACGGTGACAGCGTTGAACGACATCACCACTACGCCTCTGGTGATGCCTGATCCTGTACTGGATGCGCAGATCGACGACAGCCAGGCGGCACCGGAAATGGCGAGTAAAAACGCGTTGCCGTCGCTCAACACGACGTCGGAGCAGAAGCTGGATCTGAGCAAACTGGTCAGCTTGCAACCCAAGACCAGTACATCGGAACAGCCACTGAAAGTGAAGTGGGAAGACCTGATGAAGACCGACAGTCCCGCGTTGACGGCTGGCAGTACGTTGGATCTTCCTGATTCATGGAAAGCCGATGGTCAAAAAACTGCCCACAACGGCAATGACTATCTGCACTACATCGACGCGGTGACCAAACAGGAGGTTTGGGTTCAGAGCGGTATTTCGGTGGTTTAAGGTGTCATAACAAAATCCCGGGCTGAAAGGCCCGGGATTCTTTTTGCAGGTATTACTTATGTTTCGAATTTTAAGTTCGCGCAATGGCGTTGCCTGCGTGATGGCCATGTTGTGGCTGGCGATAGGGTTAATGGAAGTTCAGCGAGTGTGCTCCTTAGTGGGGGCGCGACCTGTTCAGGGTGAAATTGGGTATGCCGTCTTTGACGATACTGCGGGTTGTTGGGCGGTTGTCGGGCGTGATGAAAAACATACCGGGTACCTGTTATGAGCCTGAATTTTGAAGCTGCACCAAAGGGCGCTCCGCAGGATGTTTCGCCGCCTTGGCTGGAAATGTTGTTGTTGGTAGCTCGGCATTACAACCTGAATTTCTCGCCTGAGGACGCCCGCTTGACTGCGGCCTGGCAGAACTCCGCCCATGGCGATGATCAGTTGTATGCCATCGCCAAGCACCTGGGGTTGTCGGTCAAGGTTGACGACGAACTGCAGGACGGCGACCTGACCCAATGGCGCATGCCGCTGCTGGTGCAGTTGCTGGATGGCCAGCTTGCGCTGATCCAAGGGGTGCGAGTGGAGGGGCAGTTGCAGGTCAAGCTCAGTGGCGATCACGGCTTACCGACGCTGCTCTCCCGTGAGGAGCTGGTGCAAAAGTGCCGCCGGGTGATCCTGCTACGCCCGACGGGCAATCGTGCGGATGTACGGGTCGATGCCTACATCAAACCCTACGACAAGAACTGGTTCAAAGACGTCATCCTGCTGGACCTGAAGTCCTACCGTTACGTAATGTTCGCGTCGCTGTTGGTCAACCTGCTGGGCCTGGCCGGGATCCTGTTTTCCATGCAGACCTACGACCGGGTAGTTCCGGCGGGTTCGATGCCGACCCTGTATGTATTGTTTATCGGCGTGCTGATCGCGGCCGGCTTCGATTTCATGATGCGCAATGCCCGCTCCCACTTGACAGACCTGTTGGGCAAGCGCGCCGACACGCGGCTGTCGGACAAGGTCTTCGGGCACGCCATCCGCTTGCGTAACTCGGCACGGCCGCGATCTACCGGCACGTTCATTTCCCAGGTGCGCGAGCTGGAACAGATTCGCGAGCTGATTACCTCCAGCACTATTACCGCGTTGGCAGACCTGCCATTTTTCCTGTTGTTTCTGGCGGTGTTCTGGATGCTGGTGGGGCCGTTGGGGCTGATCCCGCTGTTCGCCCTGGTGCTGATGATCGGCCCGGGCCTGCTGTGCCAGGGCAAGCTGGGGCGCCTGGCCAACGAGGCATTGAGAGAGTCGAGCCTGCGCAATGCATTGCTGGTGGAAACTATCCAGGGGCTCGACGACGTCAAGGCGTTGCAGGCCGAGCAGAAATTTCAACTGAGTTGGAACCATTACAACTCCACAACCGCCAGCGCGAACTTGCGGCTCAAGGCCTTGACCCATCGTTTGCAGTATTGGTCGCAGTCGGTACAGACCCTGGTCTTTGCGTTGGTGATCTTCTTCGGCGCACCGATGGTGATGGCAGGGGAGCTGACTACCGGTGCGTTAGTGGCCGCCTCCATTCTGGGTTCGCGCATGATGGCGCCGATGGCCATGTTGACCCAGGTGATCATCCGCTGGCAGCAGGCCAAAACTGCGCTGGACGGCCTGGACAAACTGATGCAACTGCCCACCGATCACCCGGAACATGCGCACAAGGTGCATCGCCAGCATTTGTACGGCGACTATGAACTGAGTCAGGCGAAATTTGCCTACGGCGAAGACAGCCCGGTGTTGCAGGTCGAGACATTGAGTGTCAGGGCCGGCGAACGGATTGCCGTACTGGGGCGCAATGGTGCGGGCAAGTCGACCTTGCTCCAGGCATTGGTTGGCGGTGTCGATGTGCGCAGTGGCGCCGTCAGCCTGGACGGTGTACGCCTCAATCATCTGGACCCGGCGGATCTGCGGCGGGATGTGGCGTTGTTGACCCAGGATGCGCGCCTGTTCCACGGCACGATTCGGGAGAACCTGCAGCTGGGCGCACCCCTGGCCGCAGACCAGGAAATGCTCACGGCGCTGGCGTTAACCGGCGCCAACGTCTTTGTCGAGAAACTGCCCACCGGGCTTGACCACTTGATCATGGAGGGTGGGCTTGGCTTGTCGGGTGGCCAGAAACAGGCGCTGTTATTGGCTCGCCTACTGCTTCGCCAGCCCAATGTCCTGCTGCTGGATGAGCCCACCTCATCACTGGATGAAGGCACCGAACAGTTGTTCCTGGAACACCTGGATGCCTGGGCCCAGGGCAAGACCCTGTTGATTGCAACGCATCGGCCAGCGCTATTGGCACTGGTCAACCGAATCATCGTCGTGGATGAAGGGCGCATCGTGCTGGATGAACCCAAGGATCGCGCGATCAGCCTGCTCAGTCGAGCACGTACAGACAGCACTCCCGGAGCTGACTCGAATGCCTAGTTTCCAGTATGTAAAAGCCCACTTGCGGCGCAAGGCGGCCAAGCGCTCGCGAATTGAGTCGATGGACCCGGCGGACGATGCAGCGCTGAGCCACGCAACCCGGATGATCAACACGGTGCTGCTGTTGTTCCTGGTCTTGGGTGCCTGGGCGTATTTCTCGCCGCTTGATGAGGTCTCCAAAGGCGATGGCAAAGTGATCCCCAGTTCCCATGAGCAAATCATTCAATCGCTGGAAGGTGGCATCCTGGCTGAACTCAAGGTTGCCGAGGGAGATCTGGTGGAGGTGGGGCAGGTCCTGGCCCAATTGGACGCGACCAAGACCCAATCCAATGTCGAGGAAAGTACAGCGCGCTACCGTGCGGTGCTGGCCAGTGCCACGCGCTTGCAGGCAGAAGTCAGTGGTACAGCACTGAGTTTTCCTGACGAGCTGTTGCAATACCCGGAGTTGATCACTCGTGAAACCCGGCTCCACCGCGAGCGCACCAACCGGCTCAAAGAGTCATTGTCGGGGGTCAATCAGTCTCTTCAACTGGTGGATCGCGAACTTCGTATTACCCAGACACTGGCCAGTCAAGGCGTGGCCAGCGATGTAGAGGTGTTTCGCCTCCAACGCCAGCGCAGCGAGCTTCAACTCAAGATGACTGAGCTGCGGTCGGCCTTCCAGGTGCAGGCGAGTGAGGAACTGACCAAGGCTCGGGCTGAGATCAGTTCGCTGAGCGCGGTCATTCGTGGGCGCGAAGACTCGTTGAACCGCATGACGGTGTTGTCACCGGTACGAGGCATCGTGAAGGGTATCGAGGTGACGACCATCGGCGGGGTTGTTTCTCCCAACGGTCGGTTGATGCAGATTGTGCCGGTGGACGATCAGCTGTTGATCGAAACGCGTATTTCACCGCGGGACATTGCCTTTATTCACCCGGATCAGGCGGCCAAGGTAAAAATCACCGCCTATGACTACTCGATCTATGGTGGGCTGGATGGCCAGGTGGTGACGATTTCTCCCGACACCATCCAGGACAAGGTCAAGCCGGAAAACTACTACTACCGAGTGTTTATTCGTACCCATTCCAGCTCTCTACAAAACAAGGCGGGCAAGCAGTTCCCCATCGCCCCGGGAATGATCGCCACGGTGGATATCAAGACCGGATCAAAGACGGTGCTCAGCTACTTGGTCAAGCCATTCAACAAGGCGCGAGAGGCGTTGCGTGAGCGCTGAGTGAAGTGGGTCGACCCACTTTTGCCAGCAACAAAAACGCCGCTCAGCCATGAGCGGCGTTTTTGTTTATCGGCAGTTTGAGTACGGTGAAATAGACCGGATCAAAACTCCCATGAACCGTATGCCGACACAGATTGATCTCGCATACCGCTTGCTTTTTCAGCCTGATAGTCCAGCCCCACGGAAAGTCCACCCTTGGTTTGCAAGGCAACCTTTGCATTCAGTTGCACAACATTTCGCTTCAATGGCAGACCTGCGACGCTGAAATCATTGCCATGGGATCGAAAGCTCATATCGGTGTTCGAGGAAAGGTCAGAAAACGTGTGTTTCAACCCCGCACCGGTCTGAAAGTTAACGCTGAGGTTATCCGTGTATTGAATAGAGTAGTTGATGCGCGCCCCTAACGTCCCGGCGTAAATGTCCTTTGCTTCCCGTTTTCCTGACAGGGAGAAAAGCTCTTTTTCCTCGGAGATTTTGGCGACGTCCAGACGGGTATAAGAGAGTCCCAGGTAAGGTTCAATATTGATCTGATCCAGCTTCACGTCATACGCCAGCTCTGAGAACACTTGCGCGCTATTGGCGTGATAGTCAGCTTTGGGCGAGGAGACTCTATCTTTGTAGTAAATTTTTCGC
>NZ_WKCD01000225.1:0-9381 GCF_021606625.1 Pseudomonas sp. PA-4-8C | reverse complement strand
GATGGGCAGCGATTACCGCCCCGGCGACCGTTCTCGCCGCGAAGACGACCGCTACTTGTTGCTCGAAGCGCTGCTGTCTGCCCGTGACCAGCTGTATATAAGCTGGGTAGGCCGCAGCATCCGTGACAACAGCGATCGCCCGGCCTCGGTACTGATCGGCCAACTGCGCGACCACTTGGCCAGCGGCTGGCAGCACGCCAACAACGATCAGCCGCTGCTCGACGCAATGACCCAGGAGCACCCGCTGCAACCCTTCAGCGCCCGCTACTTCCACGAAGGCGATTCACTGTTCAGCTATGCCCGCGAATGGCAATTGCTGCATCAGGCACCGACGGTCATCACCCAAGAGCAAGGCTTGACCCCTCACCAACAGGAAGAACCCCTGAGCCTCGGCCAGTTACAGGATTTCCTGCGCAACCCGGTCAAGCACTTCTTCAGCCAGCGCCTGAAAGTATTCTTCGAAGCCGCCGAAGTGCCGCTGGCTGACGAAGAACCCTTCGTGCTGGACGCGTTGCAACGCTACAGCCTCAGCGATAGCCTGCTGAACGCGGCGCTCACCCAACCCGATCAGCTCGATCAGGCGCTCAACGCCCAGGCCCTGCGCCTGCAAGGCAGCGGCCTGCTGCCGATGGTCGGTTTCGGTGAATGCCTGCGTAACGAACTGATCGAGCCGCTGCCAGACCTGGTGCAACGCTATCAAGACCTTCTGGCGCTGTGGCCCACCCCGCATACCGGGGCTGAACCGATCAGCTTTGCGTACCAGGGCATCCAGCTGGAAGGTTGGATCAGCGGCCTGCACCGACGCAGTGATGGCGGGCTGTTAAGCGTCACCACCATCCCCAACAGCATTGGCTCGATCAAGACACGCAAGTGGCATCGCCTCATCCGCCCCTGGGTCAATCACGTGGTGGCCTGCGCCTGTGGTCTGCCCTTGAGCACCGGTCTGGTAGCCAGTGACGACACCTTGCTGTTGGCCCCGCTGGACAAGGCCAGCGCCGAGGAAATCCTCGGCAACCTGCTTTTGGCCTGGCGCACGGGAATGAGTACACCGCTACCGGTCGCGGTGAAAACCGCGTTCGCCTGGCTCGGCCAGACTGACCCCGCCAAGGCCCAAGCGGCTGCGAGCAAAGCCTATGAAGGCGATGGCATCACCACTGACGGCGAACGCCGCGAAACGCCAGCCCTCACGCGGCAATTTCCCGACTACGCGGCCCTGGTCGCCAGCGAAGAGTTCGAAGGCTGGTGCGAAACCCTGTATCGCCCGCTGATCAACGCCCCCTGGCGATCGCTTTCCAGCACGGAGGCCAACGCATGATCGGCAAACCCTTGGCCCTGGCGTTCCCGCTCAAAGGCAGCCAGTTGATTGAAGCCAGTGCAGGCACCGGCAAGACCTTCACCATCTCCGCCTTGTACCTGCGCCTGGTGCTCGGCCATGGCGGCGATGAATCCGGTTTCGGCCGCGAGCTGCTGCCACCGCAAATCCTCGTGGTGACGTTCACCGACGCCGCCACCAAGGAGCTGCGAGAACGCATTCGCATCCGCCTGGCCGAAGCCGCACGCTTCTTCCGTGACGAAATCGAACAGCCCGATGCGCTGATCGCAGACCTGCGCGAGCACTATGATCCGCAGCAATGGCCGGCCTGTGCCAATCGCCTGGACATCGCCGCGCAATGGATGGATGAAGCGGCGGTTTCGACGATCCACAGTTGGTGCCAGCGCATGCTGCGCGAACACGCGTTCGACAGCGGCAGCCTGTTCACGCAAACCCTGGAAACTGACCATAGCGACCTGCTGGGCGAAGTGCTGCGCGACTACTGGCGCTTGTTCTGCTACCCAATGCATGACGATGCGCTCAACTGGGTGCGCAATAATTGGGGCGGCCCCGCGGCGCTGATGCCACGGGTGCGTGCATTGTTCGGCAGCGAGCGGCCCACCGCCGAAACCCGCGAGCCAGCTGAACTGATCAGCGCCTGCCTGCAAGAACGCCGCGCCGCGCTGGTTACCCTCAAGGCACCCTGGCAACAATGGGCCGCCGAGCTGCGGGATATCTGCCTGCAAGCCGTTGCCGCCAAAGCGGTCGATGGGCGCAAGATGCAAGCGCGTTACTTCGAACCCTGGTTCGAAAAGATCAGCGCCTGGGCCGCTGACGAAACCCTGGAACAACTGGATATCGGCACCGGCTTTACCCGCCTGACGCCCGATGGCATGGCCGAAGCCTGGAAAGGCGAGCCGCCGCAGCACCCCGGCATCCAAGCCATGGCCGGCCTCAAAGCCAGCCTCGACGCCTTGCCAACGCCCGACGCGGCGGTGCTGCAACATGCCGCCGGCTGGGTTGGCAAACGCTTCGAAGAAGAGAAACGTCGCCGCGCCGAGATGGGGTTTGACGACATGCTGATCCGCCTCAACGCCGCCCTCCAGGCAGACGGTGGCGAGCGCCTGGCCAGTGTGATCCGCGAGCAATTTCCGGTGGCCCTGATCGATGAATTCCAGGACACCGACCCGGTGCAATACAGCATCTTCGACAGCATCTACCGCATCGAGGAAAACCACCTCGACAGCGGCCTGTTCCTGATCGGCGACCCCAAGCAGGCGATCTACGCCTTTCGCGGCGCTGACATCTACACCTACCTGCGCGCCCGGCAGGCCACCACCGGCCGCCATCACACCCTGGGCACCAACTTCCGCTCCAGCCATGCGATGGTCGAGGCGGTGAACCATGTGTTCCAGCGTGCTGAAACCGGCCGTGGTGCGTTTCTGTTTCGCCAACCCGATGGCGACAACCCAGTGCCGTTCCATTCGGTACTGTCCCAAGGCCGTAGCGAGCAGTTGCAGGTCGACGGCCAGACGCTGCCGGCCATGAACCTTTGGCACCTGCCCACCGACCAGCCGATTTCCAACGCGGTTTACCGTCAGCAACTGGCCGCCGCCTGCGCCACGCAGATCGTTGCGTTGCTCAATGGCGGCCAGCAAGGCAGCGCAGGCTTTGTGAAAGCGGGGCGCTTGAAGGGCGTGTTGCCGTCAGACATCGCCATCCTTGTGCGCGACGGCAAGGAAGCCCAAGCCGTACGTGCCGAACTGGCCAGCCGTGGCGTGCGCAGTGTGTACCTGTCGGATAAAGACTCGGTGTTTGCCGCCCAGGAAGCCCATGACCTGTTGGCCTGGCTCAAGGCTTGCGCGGAACCGGACGTCGAACGGCCATTAAGGGCGGCCCTGGCCTGCGTCACCCTGAACCTGTCCCTGGCGGAGCTGGAGCGTCTGAACCAGGACGAGCTGGCGTGGGAATCGCGGGTGATGCAGTTTCGTGGCTACCGTGCCATCTGGCGTACCCAAGGCGTGTTGCCGATGCTGCGTCGCCTGCTCCACGACTTCAAGCTACCGCAAACCCTCATCGCCCGCAGTGATGGCGAGCGGGTGCTGACCAACCTGTTGCACCTCAGTGAATTGTTGCAACAGGCCGCCTCGGAACTGGATGGCGAGCAGGCGTTGATCCGTCATTTGGCCGAGCATCTGGCGCTGTCGGGGCAGGCCGGTGAAGAACAGATCCTGCGCCTGGAAAGTGACGAGCAACTGGTCAAAGTGGTGACCATCCACAAATCCAAGGGCCTGGAATACGACTTGGTGTTCTTGCCGTTCATCTGTTCGGCCAAGCCCGTGGACGGCAGTCGCTTGCCGCTGCATTACCACGATGAACTGGGCAAGTCCCACGTCAGCCTACGACCCACGGCCGAGCTGATCGCCCAAGCCGATGACGAGCGCCTGGCTGAAGACCTGCGTTTGTTCTACGTGGCCTTGACCCGCGCCAAACACGCCTGCTGGCTGGGCATCGCCGACCTCAAGCGCGGTAATAACAACAGCTCGGTCTTGCACCTGTCTGCATTGGGCTATTTGCTCGGTGCCGGCGCGTCGTTGGGCGAATCAGCGAGTCTGGCGCGCTGGTTGCTGGACTTGCAGCAAGGCTGCGCGGCCATCGGTTATGACCTTGTGCCCGACGCCCAAGACATCCTGTTCCACCCGCCGCGCAACCAAGCGACCTTGCTAGCGCCGTTGCTGCCTGTACGCAAGGCCGCGGAAAACTGGTGGATTGCCTCCTACAGCGCCTTGCGCATCGGCGACAGCATGAGCGCCGCCAACCTCGAGGCGCCCGAGAGCCCACAGGCCCAGAAGCTGTTCGATGACGAACGCCTCGACCCCGATGCCCCTCGGGAAACGGTCGCGTCCGGCGGGGATATTCATCGTTTCCCACGCGGTCCCAACCCAGGCACCTTCCTTCACGGCTTGTTGGAGTGGGCCGGTGAAGAAGGTTTCAACGTGACTCCAGAGGCGATCGAAAAAGCCGTGGGCGCACGCTGTAACCGCCGCAACTGGGAAGGCTGGATCGTCACCCTCAGCGGCTGGCTGGAGCATCTGCTGCAAACGCCACTGCCCCTGTACAACGAGCGCTTCACCCTCAGCGGCCTGCAGCAGTACCAGATCGAGATGGAATTCTGGTTCGCCAGTCACACCGTCGACGTGCTCGCCCTCGACAAACTGGTGTGCCAGCACACCCATGGCGGCGTGTCCCGCGTGGCCGCCGAACCGGTGCTGCTCAACGGCATGTTCAAAGGCTTTATCGACCTGACGTTCGAGCACGATGGCCGTTACTACGTGGCGGACTACAAATCCAATTGGCTCGGCCCTGACGACTCGGCCTACACCTTTGAGGCCATGGAACACTCGATCCTCGAGCATCGGTACGACCTGCAATACGTACTTTACCTGCTGGCCCTGCACCGCCAACTCAAGGCGCGCCTGCCACATTACGATTATGACCAGCACGTCGGCGGTGCCCTGTATCTGTTCCTGCGCGGTAGCCAATCGGTGAGCCAGGGGGCGTATTTCACCCGGCCGCCCCGTGAGTTGATCGAAAGCCTGGACCTGTTGTTCCAGGGCAAGCCCATCCCACCCAAGGTTGAGCCTGCCTGGGAACAAGGAGTGCTGTTATGAGCCTGTCACCGTTACCGCTGGAGGCGCTTTTGCCCCTTGATCGCGCCCCCGACCTGCTGCAGTTGCTTGCACGTTGGGTCGAGCGGGGTTGGCTGCGGGCCTTGGACAAAGCCTTCGTCGGCTTCCTGTACGAGTTGGACCCAAACGCCGATCCGCTGGTGCTGCTGGCGGCGGCCTTGACCAGCCATCAACTGGGGCATGGCCACGTCTGCCTGGATGTGTTCGAAACCCTCAAAGCGCCGGATTTTGCCCTGTCATTGCCGCCCGAAGGCGACCTGCACACCGGCGCCATGCTGCTGCCCTCGCAGTTGCTGCACGGCCTGGATGGCGGCCATTGGAGCCATGCCCTGGCTTCAAGCCCGTTGGTCGCGCTGGCCGTCGATGGCCGCGAGGAGGCCCGCAGCCGCCCGTTGGTGTTGTCCGGCAAGCGCTTGTACCTGCGCCGTTACTGGACCTACGAGCGGCGTATCGACCACGCCCTGCGCCTGCGCCTGGCCAGCGTGGAAGACGCCGCCGCCGATCTGCCGCAACGCCTCAATCGCCTGTTCGACCAACCGGCGCCCAATGGGGTGATTGACTGGCAAAAGCTCGCCTGCGCCCTGGCGACCCGCGGCGCCTTCAGCATCGTCACCGGCGGCCCCGGTACCGGCAAGACTACCACCGTGGTGCGCCTGCTCGCGCTGTTGCAGGCGCCCGCCGTGGAGTCCGGCAGCCCGTTGCGCATCCGCCTGGCCGCGCCCACCGGTAAAGCCGCTGCCCGCCTGACCGAATCCATCAGCCAGCAAGTGCTGTCACTGACAGTGCCCGACAATGTGCGGGAAAAAATCCCGACCCAAGTCACCACGGTCCACCGCTTGTTGGGCAGTCGTCCCGGCACTCGGCATTTTCGTCATCACCTGGGCAACCCGTTGCCCTTGGATGTGCTGGTGGTGGACGAAGCCTCGATGATCGACCTGGAAATGATGGCCAACCTGCTCGACGCTCTGCCGCCCCACGCACGCCTGGTGTTGCTGGGCGACAAGGACCAACTGGCCTCGGTAGAAGCGGGGGCCGTACTCGGCGATTTGTGCCGCGATGCCGAAGCTGGCTGGTACAGCCCGCAGACTCGCCATTGGCTGCAAGCCGTCAGCGGTGAAGACCTGAGCACCAGCGGCCTCCAGGAAGACCTCGATGGCAGCCATCCCCTGGCCCAGCAAGTGGTGATGCTGCGCTATTCGCGCCGCTTCGGTGAGGGCAGCGGTATCGGCCAACTGGCGCGTTGGGTCAACCAGCAAAATGCCGAAGAGGCCCGCCAGCTACTAGCCGCAGGCCGTCACGACGACCTGTTCTGTGTCAGCCTCAAGGGCGAACATGACCACGCCCTTGAGCGCCTGGTCCTGGACGGGCAAGGCGATGGCGCCCAGGGTTACCGCTACTACCTGAACCTGCTGCAATCGGCACGCCCCTCTGCCGACACACCGTGTGACGATCCAGCCTGGACCGCTTGGGCGCAACAATTGCTGCACGCCTTCGACGCGTTTCAGCTGCTTTGCGCCGTGCGCAAAGGCCCCTGGGGCGTTGAAGGGCTCAACCTGCGCATCACCGCGGCGTTGCGCAAAGTACGCCTGATCGAAGGTGACGAGCAGTGGTACGAAGGCCGCCCGGTGCTGATGACCCGCAACGACTATGGCCTGGGCCTGATGAACGGCGACATCGGCATCGCGCTGAAATTGCCCGAAAGCGACGGCGGCCCCCACGTGCTGCGGGTGGCCTTTCCACGTAACGATGGCCAGGGCGGTGTGCGCTTTGTATTGCCCAGCCGCTTGAATGATGTGGAAACCGTGTACGCCATGACCGTGCACAAATCCCAGGGCTCGGAGTTCACCCATACGGCGCTGATCCTTCCGGACGCTTTGAACCCGGTGCTGACCAAAGAGTTGATCTATACCGGTATTACCCGCGCCAAGCGCTGGTTCAGCTTGATCGAGCCACGCGGTGGGGTGTTTGAGGAGGCGGTACGGCGCAAGGTCAAGCGTTTGAGCGGGTTGATGCTGGAGTTGGATGCCGTGCCTGAAAAACTGACTGATAGGTCATGAAATATTTCTGATTCAGATGTCTGATTTTTCTGAAAAAATAGTAAGCCCCGTACCAGCTGTACGGCATGGGGTTTACCGCCGCTGTGCTATCGTTGCGGCATCACCCTGGAAAATACCTGAGAGAAGTGCTGCATGAACGTGGCTGTCTCGCCCACAGAGCGCAGTTTGAGCTGGAGACGCATGTTGCGGGTGGCGGTTCTGTGCCTGCTCGCGCCGCAGGTATGGGCGCAGACGCCCAGCCTCGCCGAGCAGCGCGCCCAGGCGGTCACCCAGGTCGTGCTGGGTATTCTCAGCTACGCGCGGTGGCCGGTGGAGCCTGCGCAATTGCGGCTGTGCATTGTCGGGCCGACTCAGTACACCGATGACCTGGTCAACGGCACTACCCAGGCCACCGGTCGTCCGGTGCTGGTGCGGCGCCTGCTGGTCGATCATCCGGATATCGTCAATGCCTGTGATGCCGTCTACATCGGCAAAATCACACCCGACGAACGCAACCGCCTGTTTACCTCATTGATCGGCCATCCCGTACTCAGCATCAGCGAAGGGGGCGACCAATGCACGGTGGGCAGCCTGTTCTGCCTGCGCGTCAGCGATGAGCAGGTGTCGTTCGAGGTCAACCTGGATTCCGTCGCCCGTAGCGGCGTGCGCATCCATCCCAGTGTGTTGCAGTTGTCCCGTCGTCGAGCGTCTGGCTCATGAGTCGCGATAAAGTGCGGCCGACCCTGCGCTCGGTGATTGCTCGCGGGCATATGATCCTGGCGCTGGTGGCGGTCACCCTGGCCAGTGTGTCCCTGACCCTGCTCGGCGTCCTCGCCCTGCGGGTGTATGCCGAGCACAACTTGCACCTGATCGCCCGCTCCATCAACTACACCGTGGAAGCGGCCGTGGTGTTCAACGACAGTGCGGCGGCCACCGAAGCCCTGAGCCTGATTGCCTCCACCGAAGAAGTGGCCCAGGCAGAAGTATTCGATATCAACGGCAAGCTGCTGGCGCGCTGGGTTCGCCCGGAAACCGGCATGTTGTCACGGGTCGAGCTGCAAATAGCGCACGCCCTGCTCGAACAGCCCATCAGCCAGCCGATTCTGCGCCAAGGGCAAACCGTCGGCAGCATCCATCTGGTCGGCCACGGTGGAAGCCTGTTGCGCTTCTTGCTCAGCGGCCTGATCGGGATTCTGATCTGCACCGCCCTCAGCGCCTGGGTGGCGTTACACCTGTCGCGGCGTCTGTTAAATGGCATCACCGTGCCATTGCAACGCCTGGCCGCCGTCGCCCACGCCGCCCGCAGCGAGCGAGACTTTGACCGCCGTGTACCCTCGGCGCAGATCGCCGAACTCGACAGCCTGGGCAGCGACTTCAACGCCCTGCTCGGTGAGATGGAAGCCTGGCAGACTCACCTGCAAAGCGAAAACGAAACCCTGGCCCACCAGGCCAGCCACGACAGCCTCACCGGCCTGCCCAACCGCGCGTTCTTCGAAGGCCGGCTGATCCGCGCCTTGCGCAGCGCGGCCAAGGTCAACGAGCGGGTGGCGGTGCTGTTCCTCGACAGCGACCGTTTCAAAGACATCAACGACCGCTTTGGCCATGCCGCCGGCGACGCCGTGCTGGTGGCCGTTGCCGACCGCGTGCGGGCGCAACTGCGCGAGGACGACCTGGTGGCGCGCCTGGGCGGCGATGAATTCGCGGTATTGCTGGCGCCCCTGCACAAGGCCGAAGACGCCCAGCGCATCGCCGACAAAATCATTGCCAGCATGGATATGCCGATTCCACTGCCTGGAGACACCCAGGTGTTGACCTCCCTCAGTATCGGCATTGCGATTTATCCCGAGCATGGCGCCACACCCGGCACCTTGCTCAACGCCGCCGACGCGGCGATGTACCAGGCCAAACGACTGTCCTCGGGCGGCCAGCAAACGGCGGAGTCGGAGCACCCCGTCGCCAACGTTCAACACAGGAGTTGATTCCCTTGTTCGCTAACACACGCGTTTTATTTATCTCTTTGCTCGTGGCCTTCCTGGCCCTCAGCGGCTGCCAGACGCCACCCAAAGGCCTGACCCCGGCGCAAGTCGCCGTGCTCAAGCAACAAGGCTTCGAGCTGACCGATGAAGGCTGGGCCTTCGGCCTGTCCGGCAAAGTGCTGTTTGGCAGTGACGTCGAAACCCTCAACAAACCCAGCACCGACATCGTCGAACGCATCGGCCAGGCCCTGGTAGGCGCGGGTATCGAGCGTGTGCGTGTCGACGGCCACACCGACGCCTCCGGCAAAGAACCCTACAACGTGGCACTGTCCCTGCGCCGCGCCAAAAGCGTGGGCAAGGTGCTGACC
>NZ_WKCD01000224.1:0-9417 GCF_021606625.1 Pseudomonas sp. PA-4-8C | reverse complement strand
CCTCAACACGCTGCAAATGGCTTTCCGTTCGCGCATCAAGCTGTTCTATCGCCCGGTCGGCTTGCCTGGAAATCCCAATGAGGCGGTTGAGCAGGTGCAGTGGCAATTGGTTACGGCACGCGATGGCCAAGGCCTGGCGCTGAAGGCGTACAACCCGTCGGCGTTCCACGTCTCGCTGATCGAGTTGGACCTGGTGGCGGGTAACCAACGCTATCGCAGTGAGGACGGCATGGTCGGCCCTGGGGAAACCCGGCAGTTCGCGCTGCCCACGCTCAAGGCCAGGCCGTCGAGCCAGGCACAAGTGGAGTTCAGCGCCATCAACGATTACGGCGCGTTGGTCCCGACCCGCAACACGCTGCAGCCCTGATCCATTCCTGACGTTTTTACCCGCGAGTCATCTATGTCGACCTTTTCTTGCTCCAGGCTTTTTCTGCGGGCGCGGCCTCGCTTCGCCTTGAATCCGCTCACTGCCCTGATCCTCAAGGCATTGGCCATTGCTCCAGGCGTGTGGAGCATGCAAGGCGCGTTGGCGCAAGAAGTGCAGTTCAATGACGCCTTCCTGCCCGAAGACTCGCGCAATCTTGACCTGAGTGCCTACCAGGCCGGCAACCCGGTGATGCCCGGTCAATACCGAGCCGACATCATCCTCAACGGGCAACTGAACAACCGGCAGGATATTCGCATTGACGCCCAGGCCGACGGCAGCAAGCCGGTGGTGTGTATGAACCGTGGCTTGCTTGAGCGCCAGGGTGTGCAAATGGCCAGCCTTACGCCCGAGGCCAGCACGATGCTCGACAGTCAGGCGTGCCCGGCAGTGTGGCAGGTAATCCCTGGCGCTACCGCGAACTTCTCCCCAGAGAACCAGGCGCTGGACCTGAGCATTCCCCAGGTGGCGCTCAAGCGTAATGCGCGGGGTTACGTCAGCCCGCAGTTGTGGGACCGTGGCGTGACGGCCGCCATGCTCAGCTACAACTTCAACGCCAATCGTAACCGCACCCGCAGTGGCAACTCCGATTCGGCGTTCATGGGCCTCAACGCGGGCCTGAACCTGGGGGACTGGCGCCTGCGCCACAACGCGTCCATGAGCTGGCAGTCACGTTTGGGCAGCCGGTATCAGGCTCTGGACACATACGCTCAGCGTGATATCACCGCGTTGAAAAGCCAACTGACGGTGGGTGAGTCCAACACCACCGGCGAGATCTTCGACACCTTGTCCTACCGTGGCGTGCAATTGTCCACTGACGACCGCATGCTGCCTGATTCGATGCGCGGGTATGCGCCGGTCATCCGGGGTATTGCCCGCACCAATGCGCGGGTAACCATTCGCCAGGCCGGCAATATCTTGCTGGAAACCACCGTGGCGCCCGGCGCGTTTGTGATCGATGACCTGTACTCCACCGGCTATGGTGGCGACCTCAGCGTGAGCGTGGCCGAAGCCGACGGCACTGAGCAGAACTTTATCGTGCCCTACGCCTCGGTCAGCCAGTTGCTACGCCCCGGCACCTCGCGGTTCAGCCTCACCGCGGGTGAAACCCGCAACAACTTCGTCGACGATCAGGCGCGCCTGCTGCAAGGGACTGTGCAGTACGGCTTGAACAATACCTTCACCGGTTTTGCCGGTCTGCAATCGAGCGATGACTACACGGCGGTGCTCACCGGCCTGGCGTTCGGCACACCCATCGGTGCGATGGCCGTGGACATCACGCACGCCCAGACCGACCTGGCCGGCGGCGCTGCCAAGGGCCAGAGCATGCGGGTGTCGTACAGCAAGAATGTGCTCAGTACCGGCAGTAACTTCTCGCTGGCGGCCTATCGGTTTTCCACTCAGGACTACCTGGATTTCAGCAACGCCATCCAACTGCTGGATGCCGAGAAAAATGGCTGGGATTCGAGCATGTTCGGTCGCCCGCGCAGTCGTTTTTCGGTGACCGCCGACCAGAACCTTGGGGCTTGGGGGCAAGTCTCTATCAGCGGTTACGCGCAAAACTACTGGAATCAGCCGGGCAGTGATGTGCAGTACCAGTTCAGCTACAGCAAGCAGTTCAACCGCGTCAGCTTCAGTGTGAATGCCAACCGCAGCCGCATGGGGCTGGGCGACATGGAGAACAGCTTTTTGCTGACCATGAGCATGCCCCTGGATTTCGGCGCGTCGGGTAACACTCCGCAAATAACCGCGCAGGTGGGCCGCGATACCCAAGGCAATTACAGTGAGCAGGCCGGTATCAGCGGCACCGCCGGCCAAGACCGTCAATATGGCTATAGCGCCAATTTCGGCCATGACGGCGCCAACCACAGCAAGAGCGCCGCGCTTAACGGTCAGTACACGGGTGGGCGAGCCATGCTCAGTGCGGCACTGGGGCGTGGCGATGGCTATACCAGTGCCTCGATGGGCGCCAGCGGCACCGTGGTGGCCCACGCCGAGGGTGTGACCATGACGCCGTACCGCGGCGAAACCATGGCGGTGGTCAGTGCGCCGGGTGCCGCGGGCGCCAAGGTTTCGGGATACCCCGGCCTCACGCTCGACAGTCGCGGCAATGCCGTGGTGCCGTACCTACGGCCTTATGAGCTGAACGAGGTGGCCATCGACCCGATTGGCAGTTCGCTGGATGTCGAACTCAACGAGACCAGCCAACAAGTCGCCCCACGCGCCGGTGCCGTGGTGCATCTTAAATACACCACTAATCAGGGCCGTGCGGTGCTGCTCAATGTGCGCCTGGACGATGGCAGCAGCTTGCCATTTGGCGCAGGCGTGACCGACGGCGAAGGCGCCTCGGTGGGGATGGTCGGGCAGGGCGGTCTGCTCTATGCCCGGATCAAGCCAGAAACCCGCCAGTTGTTGATCAACTGGGGCAGCAAGACCCATCAACAGTGTGCCCTGATGATTCCTCCCGGCCCCGGCGAGGGCCAGCAATTGCAGCAGGTGGACGCTATTTGCGCCGCCGGCAAACAGGTCGCGGGCAGCACGCCGCCCAACAACATGCAAAAGGTACCGTTATGAACATGGGCGCTTTGATCAAACCCAGCCTAGCGCTGGCGGCACTTTGGGCGATGGCCGATACGGCCATGGCAGTGACCTGTACATATAACAACGGTATCCAGGCCGCAGTGGGCAACATGCCATTGCAGGTCTCGGCGATTACCGTCGGACGTGATGTGCCGGTGGGCGCCGAAGTCTATCGACAGCGCTTCAGCATGGCCTTGGGCCAGGCACCCGAGCTGGACTGCCGGTTTGCTCCGTTTCAACAGTGGACCGAGTTGACGGTCGAGGCGACTTCTGGCTTAGCCAATTGGTCCAGCGGCCCCTATGCCAACAAGGTCTACAGAACCCGAATTCCAGGGCTGGGGGTGGTTATCAATAGTCTCGGCGGCGTGCTGCCCAGGCAAACCAACAAATCCTGGACTGCCTGCACATCGGGCTCTCGCTGCCTGATTCCGTTTGATGGACCTTCGAACTTCGAATTGATACTGATCAAACTAGGGGAAGTAACGCCAGGTGTATTGGCGGGCAGCTCATTGCCGGTCGTGAGCCTGTTTGGCAACTTCGGCGATGCCAGGATGCAGGGTTTCAGGATGGGCATCTCCGGCAGTATCCAGATTGTCTCGCGCACCTGCAGTACGCCGGATGTTTCAGTGCCGATGGGGACGCACTTGACCAATAAGTTCACCGGGCTTAACAGCGCCACAGGGTGGACAGATTTTTCCATCAACTTGAATGATTGCCCGGCGTTCCATGGCACCTATTCCACCACCGGACCTGGCTGGCTTTCGCAAAGTGGTAATTCACCCACCGGCGTTGGCTCCGGCGGAACCCTAGCGGGTAACACCCTGCAATTTCGCATCGACTCCTCGCGCCCGGCGATCAATGCCAGTACGGGCGTGCTGAGCATTGATCCCACAGGCACAGGTAATTCGCCTGCCGCAAGCGGAGTCGGCATCCAAGTAGCGACACTAGACAGTACCCCGGTACCCCTGGGGATGAATCGGGCCAGCGGTATTAACCCACTGTCCTTCGAGTCCAGCTACAACATCCGCTTGCGTGCCCGTTATCTGCAAACCGCCAACCGAGTCACGCCAGGCCCGGCCAATGCGTCGGCGACGTTTACGATTATTTATCAGTGATGAATATGTCACTTATGTTCTGTGCGTTTGGTTTGAAGGGGCAGCCAGGCTGCCCCTCCCACCGTTACTCAAGAACCCGACTTCCGACCGCCGCCATGGCTGTGCTGCCCACCTTTACGGCCGGCTTCCGAGGCTTTTTCACGGTCGTTGGCGAAGTTGCCGCCCGACGCCTGGCCGCCTTTTTTACCGGCTTCGGAGGCTTTTTCGCGATCATTGGCAAAGTTGCCCGGGTTTTTATTACCTGTAGTCATGATAGTTCTCCAATCGCTAAGTTAGCGTTTCGTTAGTTGGCCGTTTCGCAACGGACACTTATTCCGATATTGGCTGTTTGGGAAATGTTTTACCGATTTTTCTAACCGGCGACGAACGGTGATTTCGCTGAAAAAGTTATACAGGAACTTGGTTGATGCGCCGCTTCGTATAACTTTTATTGCCGGTCAGCGCTTCGGTATTAATAAGATCGAAACTGCCGGCTTAGTTTAGGGTCCTGCCATTCGTCTTTTTCGTCGCACTCCAAAAAAGGCGTCGTTCCAACGAGGTTCCTAACCTGTGAACGGGAGCATTTCAGCCATGAAGCACAACCCATCCAACCCACAGTACCGGCCGCTTGAGCAACCAGACGCACCCAATGAAGACGGTTGCGTGATTGGCACTGCCGGGCGCGACGAAGACCCCAACGCGACCACCGATTGGGACCATCCCGACAGCGCCGCGACACCCGCTGACGCCAGCATCAAACCCGCCAGCGGTACGCCCGGCATCGACGTCGTGCCCGAGTCGGAAAACCACGGTGCCGATTGAGAGAGCTGCGCTACAAGCGCCGTTTCGCTTGGCCTGCAGCGTATTACCGCTGGTCGTGAGGCGCCGGTTTATTTTGAAATTTTCCATGCGCAGGCCACTTCCCATGCAAGGTAGGCGCGCATTCCAGCAGGGCGCCTTTTTCCGTAAGCCTGAGGAGATTTGTTCATGTTTCTACATAACAAGCGACTTCAATACACCGTCCGTGTCGCCGAGCCCAACCCGGGCCTGGCCAACCTTTTGCTCGAGCAGTTTGGCGGCGCTCAAGGTGAGTTGGCCGCCGCGTCCCGTTACTTCACCCAAGCCTTGGCGGAAGACGACCCGGGGCGCAAAGATTTGCTGATGGACATCGCCACCGAAGAACTCAGCCATCTGGAGATCGTCGGCTCCATCATCGTGATGCTCAACAAGGGCGCCAAGGGGCGGATGGCCGAAGGCGTGGAAGAGGAGGGCGAGTTGTATCGTGCCCTCAATGGCGCCGGTAATGACTCGCATATCACCAGCCTGCTGTACGGGGCGGGCTCGCCGTTGACCAACTCTGCCGGTGTGCCGTGGACTGCCGCCTACATTGACACCATCGGTGAACCCACCGCAGACATGCGCTCGAACATCGCCGCTGAAGCCCGGGCCAAAATCGTCTATGAGCGGCTGATGAACGTCACCGATGACCCGGGAGTAAAAGATGCGCTGGGGTTTTTGATGACGCGGGAAATTGCTCACCAGCTTTCATTCGAAAAAGCGCTGCATGCCATTCAACCGAATTTCCCCCAAGGCAAGTTGCCGGGCAAGCCGGAGTTCACCCAGGTGTACTTCAACATGTCCCAAGGTGCGGAAAACCTGCGCGGGCCCTGGAACCAGGGTGATGGTTGGGAGTTCGTGGAAAACCCACAACCGGCGGTCGATGGCGGTGACGGCACCGCCAGCGTGCAGTTGGACGCCGACGAGGAAGCGGTGCTGAGCGCGATGAAGATCCGCACGCTCTCGGACCCCACCAGCGACCCCACCACCGGCGCTGACCTGGGCAGGGGGCTGCAGCCAAAACCTGAGCCATGACCCAGGCTGTACGGTCGCGCGGCGCCCAATCACGGGCGCCGCGCCCTTTGATGGCACTGCGCAGCATTTTCACGGTCCATGGAACACATACCACGTATCTGGAGGTGAACCTTGGCGACAAAGAAGAAGCCTGTGGTCGAGGGTATGGAATTGGCGATGCTGTCTGCCAGCCGCAAAGACCTGTTCTTTGCGGCCATGCAAGCCAGCCACAGCGCAATGATCGTGACCGACCCCGCCGGGCCTGATAACCCGATCATCTTTGCCAACCAGGCGTTCCTGACCCTGACAGGCTTTGAACTGGACGAAGTGATTGGCCGCAATTGCCGGTTCCTGCAGGGGCCCCAAACCGACAAAAACGCGCTGCACCAGGTGCAACGCGCAGTTGAGCGGCACCATGAGGCCTGTGTCGAGGTGCTCAATTACCGCAAGGACGGCTCGACCTTCTGGAACGAGCTGTTCATTTCGCCGTTGTTCAACGAACGTGGGCAACTGGTGTATTTTTTCGCCTCGCAGCTGGACGTGAGCCGGCGCCACGACGCTGAGCAGCGCGTGCGTCGCGCACAAGACTTGGAAGCGCTGGGGCAACTGACCGGTGGCATCGCTCATGACTTCAATAACCTGCTGCAAGTGATGATGGGTTATCTCGACTTGATCCAGCAGAGCGCCAAGCGCCCCGGCAGCGATCCGCAGCGCATCGTCAGCAGCGCCAGCCGTGCCAGGGCGGCGGCGGAAAAAGCGCAAACCCTGACTCAGCAGTTGCTGGCGTTTTCGCGCAAGCAACGGCTCGACAGCCGGGTGATCAACTTGAACAGCTTGCTCGGCCGCCCGGACTTCATGGCCCGTGCGCTGCGGGGCGTCGCGTTGCAGGTGGAGCTTGCCGACGAGCTGTGGAATTGCCGCATCGACCCGGTCCAGGCGGAGCTGGCGGTGCAGCATCTGTTGTCGAACGCCCAAGACGCTTTGCACGGGCGTGCTGATCCGTCGGTCACCGTCAAGACCTGCAACGTCCAAGTGCCCGGCGATATCGATGCCGAGCGTGAGGGGTTGGCCGAGGGCTGTTACGTGAGCATTTCGGTCTCGGATAACGGCAACGGCATCGACGCAGGTATTCAGGACAAAGTCATGCAGCCGTTCTTCACCACCAAGGAAGAAGGCCAGGGCTCGGGCCTGGGGTTGTCGATGGTGTACGGCTTCGTCAAGCAATCGGGCGGCACAGCGCGGATTCATTCAGACCCGGGCATCGGTACGACGATACGCTTGTACTTTCCGGCCGATGACAGCCAGCTGTGGGTCGAGCAGGCACCTGAGGCGACCTCACCCCAAGGTAACGAGCGAATCCTGATTGTAGAGGACCGGCCCGAGGTGGCCGAGTTGGCGCAGGTCATTCTGTCTGACTACGGTTACCACACAGACATCGCCCTCAATGCCGCCGAGGCATTGGGCATGCTCAGGCAGGCGACGTATGACCTGGTGTTCAGTGACTTGATCATGCCCGGCGCAATGAATGGCGCGGCACTGGCGCGGGAGGTGTCGCGCTTGTACCCGCACATCAGGATCTTGCTGACCACCGGCTATGCGAAAGACGCGTTGGCCCGCGCGGACATAGAGGTGCATGAGTTCGAGTTGATTCCCAAGCCGTATCAGCCTGCTGACTTGCCCCGCAAAATCCGTGCGGTGCTTGATGCCAGACAGCCGACGACGATATGACCTTCTGTAGGAGCGAGCTTGCTCGCGAAAAACTCACAGGCGCCGCGTTTATGCAGGCAACCCGCGTTATCGTTGACGTTTTTCGCGAGCAAGCTCGCTCCTACAGGGGGAGGGCGCTGCCCGCAGAGCTACCTCAGTACTGCCAACGCCAGGTTAAGCGCCAGCACCAGCACTATCGAAAACCCGAATATCCTGCGCGCCCAGGCGGTCGGGTCAGTCAGTCGTGTGCTGTTGGCCGCCAGGGTGAGCCAATACCCCCCAAGCCCGAGCATCACCACAAAATACAACGCCGCCATCTGCGCCACCGCGCCCAGCATCAGAGCGCTTGCGAGGAAGGCCAGCATGTACGCCAGTATCTGCCGGTGGGCTTGGGCCAGGCTCAGCAGCGGCAGGCCTGCGGCGCGGAAATCCTCGCGGCGCATCACGGTGATCGCGTGTGAATGCGGCATCTGCCAACAACAGAACACCACGATCAGCAGCAACGCCGTGAGGTCAAACCGCCCGGTGACCGCGCAATAGCCGATCACCGGCGGCATCGCCCCAGAGACGCTGCCGATCAAGGTGGCCCAGTGGGAACGCCGCTTGAGCCAGTAGGTGTAGACCCCCGCATAGATCACCAGCCCGACCATGGCCAGCATGCACGCCAACGCATTGCTGCCGGCCCACAGCAAGCCAAAACCGCAGGCGCCCAGGACGATCGCATAGGCTGCGGCAGTGGACACTCTGATGGTGCGCAGTGCCAATGGCCGATGACAGGTGCGCACCATGCGCCGGTCGATGTCGCGGTCAATGCAGTTGTTGATGACACAACCGCACCCGATCACCAGAGCCGTGCCGAGCAGGGTCGCGAGCCCGTGCGTCACCGAGGCCACATGCCCGCTGGCGGCGAGCAGGTAACCGCCCAGCACCGAGGCCAGGTTGCCGACAATAATGCCCGGCTTGGTGAGCTCGATAGCGGTATTGAACAACCCCCGCCAGTGTTTCAGTGCGCCAGCATGTTGTGATGAATACTGTCCATGATCCATAGCGAAAGCCCCACCAACAGAAGAATGATGACCGCCGAGAAAATCAGCGCAATCAGGTTCCAGCGTTGTTCTTCGGCCGTGTCCAGGTGCAGGAAGAACTTGAGGTGGACCACGATTTGTATCGCGCCCAACGCCACCACCAGCCAGGCGGTGAAGGTGCGCGGCAGTGACGGGAACATCACCAGGCCGAACGGGATCAGGGTGAGCAGGACCGACACCAGGAACCCGACCTGGTAGGAGCGGCTGCTGCCATGGCTCGTACCGGCACTGCTGTGAAGCGAGCTTTGCTTGTACATGTCACACCACCCCCAACAGATAGACCACGGTAAAGACGCAGATCCATACCACGTCCAAAAAGTGCCAGAACAGGCTCAGGCAACTGAGCCGGGTGGCGTTGGTGCTGGTCAGGCCGCGTTGCTTGACCTGGACCATCAGCACCGCCATCCAGATCAGCCCAGTCAACACGTGCGCGCCGTGGGTGCCGACGAGGGTGAAGAAGGCCGTCAGGAAGGCACTGCGGTCCGGCCCGTAGCCTTCTGCGATCAAGTGGTGGAATTCGTTGATCTCCATGGCGATAAAGCCCGCGCCCAGCACGAACGTGAGCCCCAGCCAGCGCAACACATCGCGTTGTTTGCCGTGGTTCATGGCGAGCATGGCGTAGCCGTAGGTGATACTGCTCAATAGCAGCAGCATGGTTTCGGCCAGCACATAGGGC
>NZ_WKCD01000223.1:0-9472 GCF_021606625.1 Pseudomonas sp. PA-4-8C | reverse complement strand
CGCGTATCCCGACCGACTGCGACCGGAATCTCTGCGTACAAGGCTTCTTCGAGCGAGAAGCGCGTCGCCTGGTCGAACTGGACCCAGCCGAACTCGTTGGACCAGAAACCGGCGCTGTCGCTGGTGGCCGACTCGTTGGGCGAATACACCACCCAGCAGTCATTTGCCTTGGACGTCATGCTGCAACCGCCTGGCGTCGCCGGTTGGCCTTGGCGTTGATCACGCTCACGTCGATCAGGCGCCAGCGCCCGTCGTCGATAAGCCGCTCCAGTACGTCACCGAGCATGTCGAAATACACCTCGTCGTGCCGATCGAGTTCACCGTCGCGGCGCAGCTCCACCACGTAGGTGTCGCCCGCGCGGTCGTACAGGATCGTCACCCGGCCCTCGAACTTCGTGGTCGAAACCGTGAAGCTGATTGCCGGAGGCGTTTCGATGATCTTGGACGGCGTGGGATCGACCCAGGTGAAGTCGCGGGCGCCCGCATCGACCAGCATGTGAGTGATGCGACGGAACCCGTCGGGTGCTGGCATTTCTTCCAACTGCTGGATGAGCTGGCCCAACTCCAGGCACTCTGGCTCGGGGATGGGCAGCTTGGCCGGTGCGGAGCCGAGGATGTGCGTCTTGACGGTGTAGGGAGTGCCATCGGACGTCATCTCCGTGCGCTCTTCCGGGGTGTCCGCACGCAGGCCGTCGAAGCGGCGGCGGGCATACGGTTGGACATGCACCTTGGCGCCTTCGCTGGGAACGATGGATACCAGGCTGGGATCGAGTACCGCGAACTCGCTGGGCTTGAGCTTGACGACGATGGCGTTGTCGTTGGCCGCGACCACCTTGCCGTTGAAGGGCTGGGGATCGATGACGAAGCCCAGTGTCGAGGACTGCGGCTGATCATCGAACACACGGTACTTGAACGACCGCACGTTGCGGGGCACATGGCCTGCGACAAGCGAAGGCATCAGGGTCTTGATGAGAGAGCGATCCATGGGAATCTCCTTGGGGAAGAACAAGGGAATCCCGGCCCGCAAGGGAGAGACCCCTTGTGGGTGGATGGACGCGGTACGTCCACAGGAAAAAACGACCAGCACGGTTTTCCGCACTTGCAGCCTCGAAGGTCTCGGCTGCCTGGGCATGTGTCGGCAACGCCGACGAACATGGGGGCAAGGATGGCCCTGGGCCGGGCTACCCGCCCGCATGAAACGGCACTTCGCCGCACCCGGTTTTCCTGCGCTGCGGGCAAGAAGAAGCCCCTCGAAAGGGGCTGGTTGGGTCAGGCTTCGTACACGAAGTAGTGCTCGCGCTGACGCGGGAAGAACACATGCTTCCACGTGTCGCCGCTGGTGTTGCCACCGTCGAAGACGACCATCTCGTAGTCGTCAATGTCGGTGTCCACCAAGTCGGCGCCGGCGATATGGCGCATGTGCAGCGTGCCGTGCGTGCGCTCGAATACCAGGATCTGGCCGATGGCGTCGTCCTGGCCCATGGCGTTGACGCAGGCTCCAAGCTGGTGCTCGAAGTCGGGTGCGCGTGAGATGAGGTCGGGGAACATGAGGTTGCTCCTATGAAAATGGACCAGCCCGGCTCCTGGCGGGAGACGGGCCGGCTTGGGGGAGACAAAGAGGAAGGTTGGCGCGTCGTGCGGCTGCTAGGACTCGGCCAGTGGCAGGCCCAGCAGCGCGGGTGCGTCGGCGTCGAGGATCAGGATGCGCACATCGGCCCGGCCAGCCAGATCAAGGATGTTCGCCAGATCATCCGGCATGCCCTTGTTCCGATGCTCCTGTCGAAGCTGCTCGGCGGTGATGCCTTCGGCGTGCTCCAGGTTCTGGTCCGTCCAGGGCGTGGAAATCAGCTTGACGCCGATCGCCGGGCTGTACGGCACCCGGAATGCAACGAAGAGAAAGGCCTCCGGCGTGGCGAGGTCCGCCAGGTTGGCGAGGTAGTGCCAGGTATCGACGGTGATGTGCTCACGGCTGATTTCCCAGCACCGACTGTAATTGCCGGTCTCGAAACTCAGGCGCTGCACGGCTTCCCGCGCGGCCTCGGCCGAATAGGCATCACCGACGTGGACTGGGCGGCCGTCGAAGTCCTCGCCATGGATGGCATAGACCACGGCTCCGATCACGCCTTCGCCGCTGACGCCTTCACCGGCATCGCATTCGGCCAGTACCTCGGCGCTCACGGCTTCGCGGCCATTGCTGACCACGGCGAAATCGCTGGCGACGATGCAGGACGATGAAACCAGTTCCTCGTCGGAGAGGTGTTGCTGGCTCGCATGGATGTTGCGCCAGACATGCGGGCTTCCGTCCTCGTAGCTGATGCACAGCGTGCGGACGATTTTCAGATTCCAGTAGCCGCGAAGAAAGGGATTAGGTTTCTGAGACATGGGAACTCTCCAGATTGAATAATGGAGCCAATTCCCGCCACCGGGAATTGGACCCGGTGGGTTGAAAAATGGAAAAAGTGTCAGGCAGCGCCGACCATGGCGTTGTCAGCACTGCTCTGGACTACGGGAAATAAAATGAGGGGCACGGCCTCGTGGGCGCATGCCCCTCGTGGGGAGTGAACGAAGACGTGGTGGTGTGCCGGAGACCGGATCACCAACCGTTGTAGTTCACGAGCAGGTCGGCGATGACCTTGCGGCGTTGCAGGTCGAGACCGTCGAAGTCCGACAGCCCGTTGAAGTGACAGCGCTTGAGCATGGCACCGCCCTCGCGCGCGTTGTAGAAGCTGACCATGGCGGACAGGAACATGCGTTCGCCGCTGCTCAGGACGCCGAGGGCGTCGTTGAGCCGCAGCATGTTGGGGCGCAGATCCCACTTGCTCTTGGACAGGTTTAGACCTTCACGGGTGCCGTTGCCGAACCACTCGGGGCCAGCGATCTCGACACCGCGCTTCCATGCCTCGAAAAAGGCTTGGGGCGCGGCGGCGAAATGCTGCTCTTCCCGCATGATCTGATCGACGACTTCCTGCGGCAGTAGCTGGTTCATGACGTGATTCCTCCAGTTTGGATCAAGGAACGGCGAGCTGGGACCAGCCGCCTCTATCGAGGGCACGTTGAGCCGCGGCGTAGCTGCGGAAGTACTCGCGGGATTCCCGCGAAACGGGGCCTTCGGCATCGCGCGTGCCGATGTAGTGACCGGCGGCGCTTTGCAGGACTTCGAGCGGCAGGAACTTGCCGCAGTAGGTCGAGGCCAATTGGCCGAAAGATGCTTGCTGGGACATGGACGGGCTCCTTGGAAAAGCGGGGCCTCGTCCCTCGCGGGATGGCAGCTCCCGCACGCGGTTGATAAAAAGCATCGACGTCACGGGGGACGCGCGTCCGCAGACCTGATGCGATGCGGACTGGCGGGCAACGCGGAAGAGATCCGCGGCAGCTTGGAACCCTGGCTGCTGGCATGTGCTGACGAATCAGCGAACATGCGGGCAGCTTCGTGCGCGGGGCGCGCCGCGTCAGTTGGAAAACGGCATCTGGCCGAGCCCCGATTGATCGCTCAGCCTGCTGGTCATAGCTGGCAGGAGCCGGCTATGCGGACCAGTTGAAATTGGAGGCGTCTGACGGCTTCCGCTGCAAAGTAGCCATTCGGTGTGCTATCCCCCAGCTTCGACGTGAGGGGTTATCAAGTGGACTCATCACCTCGATGTCGCTGCGTACGCTGCTGGAGAGCAACTGCATTGCTGTGAGGTGTCGAGGATAAGGAGATGAAGATGTCAGGTCACCTGCAGGTGTGATCCTGCCGGGCCGTTGATCGGCAGGAGAAAGGCGCCGAAGGCCTTGCGGCCTCCGGCTCGGGAGGACGGAACCACCCGTGGGCTGATTGGCAGGCCCGGTCGTCGCTAGAACCGTCTGCTCATCAAGCAATCGCACCCGGCGCATATCGTGGTTGGCGCCGGCATCTTCTGGCGCACATCCGCGCACAAAAGGAGCCCAGTTTTTCGCCGTTGGGCACGGCATCGAATACCGCTGACCACGAAGGGTCTCCGGGTGGCTCGCAGCCTGGCAAGCCATCGGGGGACCCTTCGCAGAGGCGGAAAAATGCAGATCAGCAGAATGCGCCGGGAAACCCCGGACACGGTTCGCGGAGAAGCTACCTTCAGGCCCCGCGGCCGGGGGCGGCCGAGCGGGACGCGCACACGGACAAGAGAAGGCGTTGCGCGCTGGGCGTCCCGCAGGGCGTGCGGGACATGGGCCACGCCGCCGATGGCGGGCACGGCTCTCGGGGAGCGGGGTCGGTTAGGAGCCCTTGCGGCCGCTACTGCGCGGGCGCGAGGCACCGCGCTTGGACGTGCCGGAATCGACCGGCAGCGTGCCTTTGCAGTCGGGGTAGCGACTGCACGACCAGAAGGGGCCGGTCTTGCCGGTGCGCTGGCGCGTCGGTGCGCCGCACTGCGGGCAAGCGGGACCCTGGGGAACCTTGATGGACAGCGAGGTGCTGCCGTACTGTACGATCAGTTGCGAAATCCATGCAGTCTGCTTGCCGAGGAACACGTCCAGGGTGAGCTGTCCGGCCTCGATCATGTCGAGCGCCTGTTCCCACACGGCGGTGGTTCCGGGGTCGGCAATCGCCGCGGGCACGGCGTCGATCAACGTGAATGCCGCATCCGATGCACGGATGGAGCGTCCTTTCTTCACGATGTAGCCGCGGGCGATCAGCCCACTGATGATGTTGGCCCGTGTCGCCTCGGTGCCGATGCCGACCGTATCCTTGAGCTTCTGCTTCAGGCGCGGGTTCGTCACCAGCTTGGCGACCCCCTTCATGGACTTGACCAGTTCGCCCTGCGTGTAGGGCTTGGGCGGCATCGTCTTGAGCGCCTTGATCTCGGCTTCGGCCACCTGGCACGCCATGCCCTCGCGCAGCGCGGGGAGCACCTGGCTGCGCGCCGTGGCTTCTCCATCCTCGTCCGCTTGCGGCTCGGCCAGCACCAGCCGCCAACCCTGGGCGACGACCTGCTTTCCGGTGGCCGCCAGCTTCTGCTGGCCGCAGGACAGCTCGGCGACAGTGCGGTCGAACTCATGGTGGGGCAGGAACTGCGCGAGGTAATGCGCGCGGATCAGCCGGTACACCGCCAGTTCCTTCTCGCTCATGGCAGAGAGGTTCGCGGGTTCGAGCGTCGGAATGATGCCGTGGTGCGCCGTGACCTTGCCATCGTTCCAGGCGCGAGAGCGCTGCGAGTGGTCGAGCTGGCCCATGATCGAGCGCAGCGAGGGATCGGTCTTGAGCAAGCTGTCCAGGACCGTGGGCACCTCTGCGAACATGCTTTCGGGCAGGTAGCCGGAATCCGAACGCGGGTACGTCGTGGCCTTGTGCGTCTCGTACAGGGCCTGGGCGATCTCCAGGGTCTCCTGCACGTCCAGCCCAAGCTGCTTGGAACAAACCTCCTGAAGCGTGCCCAGGTCGAACAGCAGCGGCGGGCCTTCGCGCACGCGCTCGGTCTCGACCGATACCACCTGGGCGCTGCCCGCAGTGCGGATCTGCTGCGCGGCTTGCTGGGCGATGGGCTGCTGCAGACAGCGGCCGGCGTCGTCGGTGCAGCCATCGGGCGGAACCCACTGCGCGCTGAAAGTCTGTCCACCTGCGGAAAAGGACACATCGATGGCCCAGAACGGCACCGACTTGAAGGCCGCGATCTCGCGGTCGCGGTCCACGACGAGTTTGAGCGTCGGCGTCTGGACGCGCCCGACCGACAGCACGCCGTCGTAACCTGCCTGCCGGCCCAGCACGGTGAACAACCGGCTGAGGTTCATGCCCACGAGCCAGTCGGCGCGCGAGCGCGCCAGCGCCGAGTAGTACATCGGCAGCGTGTCGGACGACGGCCGCAGCTTGCCGAGCGCGGCGCGGATCGACGCATCGTTGAGCGCCGACAGCCATAGGCGCTCGATGGGGCCGCGGTAGCCGCACAGGTCGATGATCTCGCGGGCGATCAGCTCGCCCTCGCGATCGGCGTCGGTTGCAATGACCAGATGGGTCGCCTTCGCCAGCAGCGCTTTGACGACCTTGAACTGCGTGGCGGTCTTCGGTTTGACCTCGACCCGCCATTGCTGGGGAACGATGGGCAACTGCTCCAGCGACCAGCGCTTGAGTGCCGCGTCATAGACCTCGGGGGCTGCCGCTTCTACGAGATGGCCGATGCACCATGTGATGGTGACACCGGAGCCGCTGAGACAGCCTTCACCGCGCTGCGTCGCGCCGAGAATCCGGCCAATGTCTTTGCCCTGGGAGGGCTTCTCGCACAAGAACAGCCGCATGTCCGTCCATCCGATTTCCGTGGTTCATTGAGTTGCTGGAATCGAGGATGCCGAGAACCACCAGGGGCAGCAGCAAACAAGCCGCATGCGGTGGCGACCACTTTCACGGGATGGAATGGTCGGGACGGAAGTGGCGTGCGGCCGGGCGTGTGCCGGCCGGGAGCCGCGATTTTCGGGAGCGCGTGGAAGCCGGTGGACGTTGATGGAGCTATCCCCTGGGGATAGCTCGCGAGTGCATGGGGCGACCGACGACTGCCGCCGCCCCATGCCGGATCACTTCCTGCGCTTCGGCTCCTTCGGCGCGGTCGGTTCCTGGGCGGCCTGGGGCTTCGGCTGCGCCTCCTGCGCGGTCTCCTGCTGCCTGGGGCTGAGGGTCACGGACTCGATGCGGAACGGCAGGATGCCGACGCTGCGCGCGTTGATCTGCCAGGTCTCGCGCGGCTGATCCTCGTTGTCCGTCCAGGGTTCGCGTTCCATGCGGCCGACGACCAGCACACGCATGCCTTTCTGGTACAGGTCCTTCCAGTGCGCGGCGTCGCGGTGCCAGATTTCCACCGGCGCCCAGAAGCCGCCGCGATCCTCGAAGGTGCCATCCTTCTTGGGAATGGGGTTGTCGAAATAGACGTTCAGGCGCAGAAGGCGGCTGGGCTCGTCGTTGCCGTTGGGGAACTCCCGGTACTCGGGGGGCGAACCGATGTTGCCCTCGCCAGAAAAATGCGTGCTCATGTTGCAATCTCCGTGGTGGTTGAATACCCGCACCTGGTTGGCGGCGGGCGCGTGCTGGGGTGCCCTGCGCGATTACCGATCGCGCAGGGTGGGCGGTGTGGACTTGAGCCGGCGCAGGTAGGCGTCTTCCGCCTCGGCGGCCTTGCTGGCGCACTCCTGGGCCTGCCTGCCCAAGGTGTGCAACAGGCTGATCTGCATGTTCAGCGTGATGCGCTGAAGCTCGATCGCGTGCAGGTCGGCCAGGAGGTTGACCGGCGTGCTGGTACTCGCCATCAGCTCCTGCCACAGGGCCACGCCCATGGCTGACCTGTCGTGCTTGCGCCAGCGCAAAAACACCGTGCCTGCGCCGGTGGTCTGCTGGGCTAACTCGATGGGCAGCAGGTGGAAGGGATGCCCGAGGGCCTGTGGCAGCACCTGTCGCTGCGCCAAGCCAATCAACTCGTCGCGCATGGCGAAGCACTGACTGGCCCAGGCCTCCAAGTCCCCTTTACCCTTAAAAGGCCTTAAAAGGCCTTTTTGAGAGCCTGCGTGTTCAAGCCGCATGAAGGCGGTCTGTTGCAGCGGCCGGAAATAGCGGGTGTCGCGGTTCGGGTCGCTCATGCCTGCGCGTCCTCGCCCGCGGTGGTCTCGGGTGCCTGGGTGGTGGCGGCCTCGTCGCTGGGCGATGCGGTTGCGGCAGGGCCGTCACCGCGCTGCTGCAGGCCACGGCGCACGATGGGCGGCGCGAACTTCGAGCGGCGCGTGCCCTCCAGCACGTCCTGCGGCAACTCGCCGTACTTCTCCAGCGCCGCCCGCGCTGCCGCATTCTTGGAAGCGAAGTCGTCGCGGGTGCAGCCCGAGTAGCGGTACTGGTGGGCCAGGCTGAAAAGACTGCGCAGCGCATGCGCGCCTTCGTTGAGCCAGCGTTCGAGCGTCGAGCGATCGATCAACGCCGTGTGGTGCGCGAGGATCAGCTTGCGGGCGATGTCGTCGTAGTCGGCCAGCAAGTACACCGCGGCAAAACCCAACTGCGCATTGACGAACAGCGGCAGCTTGACGGGCTGCACGTTGAGGTTCTCGCCCAGGGTGAGTGCCGGCGGCACGCTTGCCAGGGCCTGGTCCACCTGCTCGCGCAGCGATTGCAGCGTGGCCTTCGTCTGGTCGAGCTTGTCCTCGATGCGCAGCATCCAGAAGTCGCTGTACGGGTCGTCCTGCTCCGAGCCGCGCCGCATCTTGTTCATCTGCGCGATGTAGCCGTTCAGGCCGACGATGCCCGGTCGCCCCTCGGCGGCGGCGCGGCCGTGCCAGATGCGAGAGGCGTGGTGCGTGTGCAGCGTCAGCGACATCGCGCTGCGCAAGGAGCCGAGATTCAGTTGCAGGGGTTCGTTGGTGGTTGCCATGGTGTCCGCTCGTTGTTGGAAAAGAGCGGACAGCTTCGGCAGGTGGCGGAAGGCAGTCAGTCAACAAACCGAAACCCGCCAGTCCCCGGTTCACGGCGCGGCGGGTGCATGTGGTGCGAGCTATCCCCAGGGGATAGTTCCATGGAGCGCCAAGGAACGCTGCACGCCCGGATCAAGCGCGGACAAGGCCGATCCCGCCGCAGGCGATCGGGGCTTGGCGTGCAGCGGTTCGACGTGTAGCCGTCAGTAGAACTATCCCCTGGGGATAGCTCTACTGGAAGCCACTGGCATCCACTTCACCGCCTTGCAGGCCCGCTCACTTGCTGGCGAGCAGGTTGCGCAGCCGCTCGATGTGCTGCCTGGCGACTTCTGACGGCACCGGCTTGCCCTGCGGCTGGGATGGCGGTGGTGCTGGTGGTGGCCGCTCATTCGGCGGCACGGGTGCTGACGGCGCATCTTTCTTGGCCCAGGCGTTGAATTCGCCATGGATGGCCCGTTGGATGATGCCGAACAGATACCCAGCCGGATTGCGGATGCCATGGTTGCTGCATCGTGCGGCCCATTCGTCCAGCACCGCCTGCCTCAGCGCAGCATCGACCTGCTGCAATGCCACCCGCGCACCTGTCTGCTGCTCTGCCTTCAGTTCCGCGAAGTGTTTTGGCCATTGCAGGTCGCCCAGCGCGCGCGCCTGCGCCTGTGTCTGCGCGGTAGTACGTACTTCATTAATACGACTACTACGTACTGTACGGGCCTGCTTCGGATTCCGAAGAGAGGCGTCTGGCGCGGGTTTCGACCCTGCTTCGGATTCCGAAGTGGGGGCATCGGGATTCCGAAGAAGGCTCGTCGCCCCTTCTTCGGATTCGTGCGTGGCGTCCTCCTGTGGATAACCTTCGTGCGCCCCGACGCCCTGGCTGGCGAGGCGTTCGGCCAGGACTTGCAGCCTCGACGGCAGGGTGCGCCCAGCCAGCATCGGGTCTTCGCCGATTTCCTTGAGGGTGTGCAGGCCCACGATCTGCACGGCTTTGGCCGAATGGCCGAGCGCCTGGCTGACGAGCTGCAGGTAATCCGGGTCGAGCTGCATCGCTTCAAAGGGGGTCAGCGGCTCGTCGTGCAGGACATAGAGA
>NZ_WKCD01000222.1:0-9520 GCF_021606625.1 Pseudomonas sp. PA-4-8C | reverse complement strand
TTGACCGACAGCGTCTTGTACTCTTCGACGCGGCCTTCGCCGTGGCAGGAGTCGCACGGATCGGAAATGATCTTGCCCTGGCCATGGCAACGCGGGCAGGTTTGCTGCACCGAGAAGAAGCCCTGTTGCATGCGCACCTGCCCAATACCGCCGCAGGTCGGGCACGTGATCGGTGAGGAGCCTTTCTTCGCACCCGAGCCATCGCACGGCTTGCAGTTAACCAACGTCGGCACACGGATATTGACACTGGTACCGCGCACGGCCTCTTCCAGATTCAACTCCAGGGTGTAACGCAGGTCGCTGCCGCGCTGCGGGCCGCCACGCTGACCACCACGGCCGCCGCCGAAGAAGTCGCTGAATACGTCGCCGAAAATATCGGAGAAGTTCTGGCCACCAAAACCGGCACCGCCGCCGCCCATGCTTGGGTCGACACCGGCATGGCCATACTGGTCGTAGGCTGCACGCTTATTGGGATCACACAGGCATTCGTAGGCCTCGTTGGCCTCTTTGAACATCTCTTCGGATTCTTTGTTATCCGGATTACGGTCCGGGTGGTGCTTCATCGCCAGGCGACGGTAGGCTTTTTTCAGCTCCGCCTCGCTGGCGCCACGCTCCACACCCAATACTTCGTAATAGTCACGCTTTGCCATAAGTCTTTGCACTCTTAAGGACGTTCGACCTGGCCCTCCTGAACCCTGCCAAACTCGTTGAGCCCCAATACAGGCCCGGACCCAACTCACGTCAATTCAACGATCCTGGTCATTACTGCTTTCAGCCAGGGACCCGGCCAAAAACGCGGTGACTGTCATTCGGAAAGCAGGAGCATTCCCGTTCACACCGCCAGCATCCGAGCGTTGTCGCATGCTGTAAAAATTCGCATACCCCAGACACGCCAACGCGGGAGCAAGCTCCCGCGCGGCGACATCCTACCAGTCACCGCTTGTGTGCGGTCAACCGGGCGACCAAGTTACTTCTTCTGGTCGTCTTTAACTTCTTCGAACTCGGCATCGACAACGTCGTCATGCTTGGCTTCAGGCTCTGCTTGTTGCGCAGCACCGTCAGCCGGCTGGCCTTGTTCGGCGTACATTTTCTGAGCAACTGGCGCGGAGACTTTCGACAGTTCCTCAACCTTGGCTTCGATGGCAGCCTTGTCGTCGCCTTTGATGGCGGCTTCCAGGGCAACCACTGCCGCTTCGATTGCGGTTTTCTCTTCGTCGGTCACTTTGTCGCCAGCATCAGCGATCATTTTGCGCGTCGAGTGAACCAGCGCGTCACCCTGGTTACGGGCGCCCGCCAACTCTTCGAACTTCTTGTCCGCTTCAGCATTGGTTTCAGCATCACGGATCATCTGTTGAATTTCTTCATCAGACAGGCCGGAGTTGGCCTTGATGGTGATCTTCTGCTCTTTGCCGGTGGCCTTGTCTTTCGCGCCGACGTGCAGGATGCCGTTGGCGTCGATGTCGAAGGTCACTTCGATTTGTGGCACGCCACGTGGTGCTGGCGGAATCTCAGCCAGGTCGAACTTGCCCAGGGACTTGTTCTGCGCAGCTTGCTTACGCTCGCCCTGCAGCACGTGGATAGTCACGGCGCCCTGGTTGTCATCGGCAGTCGAGAACACCTGGGATTTCTTGGTAGGAATCGTGGTGTTTTTCTCGATCAGCGCAGTCATCACGCCACCCATGGTTTCGATACCCAGGGTCAGCGGGCTTACGTCCAGCAGCAACACGTCTTTCACGTCACCGGCCAGTACGGCACCCTGGATGGCAGCACCCATGGCAACGGCTTCGTCCGGGTTCACGTCTTTACGAGCTTCTTTGCCGAAGAACTCGGTGACCAGCTTCTGAACCAGTGGCATACGGGTCTGACCGCCCACCAGGATCACGTCGTTGATAGAGCCAACGTCGATACCGGAGTCTTTCAGCGCGATACGGCAAGGTTCGATGGTGCGCTGAACCAGGTCTTCAACCAGTGCTTCGAGCTTGGAACGCGAGATTTTCACGTTCAAGTGCTTAGGACCAGTGGCGTCTGCTGTGATGTACGGCAGGTTCACGTCGGTCGACTGAGCGGAAGACAGCTCGATCTTGGCTTTTTCAGCGGCTTCTTTCAGGCGCTGCATGGCCAGCGGGTCACCTTTGAGGTTCATGCCGCTTTCTTTCTTGAATTCGTCAACGAGGTAGTCGATCAGACGAATGTCAAAGTCTTCACCACCCAAGAAGGTGTCGCCGTTGGTGGCCAACACTTCGAACTGGTGCTCGCCGTCAACTTCTGCGATCTCGATCACGGAGACGTCGAATGTACCGCCACCCAGGTCGTAAACGATCACGGTGTGATCGCCCTTGGCCTTGTCCATACCGTAAGCCAGAGCAGCTGCGGTTGGTTCGTTGATGATACGTTTTACATCCAGGCCCGCGATGCGGCCGGCGTCTTTGGTGGCCTGACGCTGGCTGTCGTTGAAGTAGGCCGGAACGGTGATCACCGCTTCAGTCACTGCTTCACCGAGGTAGTCTTCGGCGGTCTTCTTCATCTTTTTCAAGATTTCAGCCGAGATTTGTGGCGGCGACATCTTCTGGCCGTTCACTTCAACCCAGGCGTCACCGTTGTCGGCCTTGGCGATTTTGTAAGGCACCATCTTGATGTCTTTCTGTACGACTTCTTCGTCGAACTTACGACCGATCAGACGCTTTACCGCGTACAGGGTGTTGTGCGGGTTGGTCACTGCCTGACGCTTGGCCGATTGGCCGACGAGGATTTCACCGTCGTTGGCGTAAGCGATGATCGACGGGGTGGTACGTGCGCCTTCGGCGTTTTCAATAACTTTTGCAACGCCGTTTTCCAGCACGGAGACGCAGGAGTTGGTAGTCCCCAGGTCGATACCGATAATTTTGCCCATGATTTACTCTCCCGAAACTTGAATTTGGTTGCCGCAGCAGTTTTGGCTAACTGCGGTAGCACTTAAACGCTTGACTTATAAATGGGGGCCTTGCGGCGTATTTCAAGCCTGCTCATCAATAGAAGGTGCAACGGGTGCAGGAGCCTTGCTCACCACCACCATTGCCGGGCGCATCAGGCGACCGTTGAGCTGGTAACCCTTCTGGAACACCTTGATCACGCTATTGGGTTCCAGGTCATGGCTTTCCTGCATGGCCATGGCTTGGTGATGCTCAGCATTGAACGGCTCGCCGGCTTGCGGATCGATCGCTTCCAACTGATAACGCTTCAGGGTGTCCTGGAACATTTTCAGGGTCAGCTCGATGCCTTCGCGCATTGGGCGGATGTTTTCATCGTCCGGGTTGGACAACTCAAGACCACGCTCCAGGCTGTCGATGATCGGCAGCAGGTCACCGGCGAATTTTTCCAGCGCGAACTTGTGAGCCTTCTCTACATCCTGCTCGGCACGGCGGCGGACGTTCTGCAGATCGGCGGCAACACGCAACGATTGATCCTGCGCAGCGGCCAATTGCTCTTCGAGCACTTGCACACGTGTCGCCAGTTCATCACCGGCAGCCGAATTGGCGTCTGGAGTTTGCGTATCCTGCGTCTGTTCGTCAGCCATAGATTTCTCCTTTCAAAATCATGCGCGAACTCAACTCGCGCTTCTGCTCCGGTATATGGGGCCACAATTTTCAGGTTCAAGGGCGCAGGCGTTACCAAAAGTCTTTCGATTGACCTGGATCATTTCCTTCACGCTCATTCCACATCGTGCTAAAAAAATTAACGACTCAAGCAAATCGAGCTAAGTGCCAGGATTGTCAGGCCTGAACAAAACACTGTATAAATAACCAGACCTAAAGCCTGGGAGCGGCCGTCATGCTCGTGCACCTGTCTGTACATAACTACGCCATCGTTGAACATCTGGATCTTGAACTGGATCGCGGGATGAGCGTAATCACAGGCGAAACCGGCGCCGGCAAGTCGATCATGCTCGACGCCCTGGGCCTGACGCTTGGCGACCGCGCCGACAGTGGCGTGGTACGCCCTGGCTCCGACAAGGCCGACATCCTGGCCACCTTCGACCTGGCGGACATCCCCGAAGCCGAGGCATGGCTGGCCGAACGCGACCTTAATAATGAAGGCCCCTGCATTCTGCGCCGGGTGATCACGGCCGAGGGGCGCTCACGCGGCTATATCAACGGCACGCCTTGCCCACTGGGCGACTTGAAAGCCCTGGGCGAATTGCTGATCGATATCCACAGCCAGCACGAACACCAATCCCTGCTGAAAACCGATACCCACCGTCGCCTGCTCGATGAGTACGCCGGCGCCACCGATCTTTCCCGGCAAGTTCAGCTGGCCGCCCAACGCTGGCGCCAGACACGCCAGGAACTGGAACGCCTCTCCAACTCCGGCGACGAACAACGCGCCCGCCACCAGTTGCTCAGTTATCAACTGGAAGAGCTCGAGAGCCTGGGCCTGGGTGAAACCGAGCTGGAACAGCTTGAGCAGGAACACAAGAACCTGACCAACGCCGAAACCCTGCTGGGCATCTGCCGCCAGGTGGTCGAACAATGTAGCGAGAGCGACTCCGGCAATGTGCTCAACGCACTGACCGCCAGCCTCAATCGCCTGTCCAGCGTGAACAATGCTTCTGGCTCGCTGAGTGAAGCGACCACCCTGCTGACCAGCGCGCAGATCCAGGTTGAAGAGGCCGTGGGCGAACTCAATCGTTTCCTGGATCACTTCGACGCCGACCCAGCTCGCCTGCAGGAAATAGAGGAGCGCCTGGACACTATTTATACCCTGGCTCGCAAGCATCGAATCCAGCCGACTGAAGTCGCCACCATGCAGCAGAAACTGCTGGATGAAATCGAAACACTCAACGCGAACGACGAATCCATCGAGCGCTTGGGCGAAGAGCTCGCTTCGTTTGCCCGTCATTATCAGGAAAAGGCCCGGGAACTGAGCGCCCTGCGCCAGCAAGCAGCCACCAGCCTGGCCAGCGCCGTTGAGCTGGAAATCCAACGCCTGGGCATGCCAGGCGGGCGCTTCACCATCGAGCTGCATCCCAACACCAGTCAAGAATTGCAGCCCCATGGGCTGGAGCACGTCGAACTGCTGGTGAGTGCCAACCCCGGCCAACCGCTCAAGGCTCTGGCCAAAGTGGCCTCCGGCGGCGAACTGTCGCGCATCAGCCTGGCGATCCAGGTGATTACCGCCCAGACCTCACGGGTACCCACCCTGGTATTCGATGAAGTGGATGTGGGCATTGGCGGGCCGACCGCAGAAATTGTTGGCCAATTGCTGCGTCGCTTGGGGGATCGCGGCCAGGTGCTTACGGTAACGCACTTGCCGCAAGTGGCAGCCCAAGGGCATCAGCACCTGTTTGTGCATAAGGTGCGCGGCAGTGACGCGACACACACCGCCGTCTCCAAGCTGAACAAGTCGGAACGGGTGGAAGAAGTGGCGCGGATGCTCGGCGGTATCGACTTGACCAAAGAGTCCTTGGCTCACGCGAAAAAAATGGTGGTGGCCGCGAAGGCCTGAAGCGAAATTTTCCACTCTATAGAAAGCACGAAGGCGACCCGAGGGTCGCCTTCAATCGTTTCGCAAAGCAAAACTGCGTCGATTTTTACTTTTTCTTACGGATGTACAACACGAGATTATGGTCGACCAAATCGAACCCATGCTCCTCAGCAATCTTGTGCTGCAGCGCTTCGATTTCAGGGCTGGTGAACTCGATAACCTCATTGGTATCCAGGTCAACCATGTGGTCATGGTGACCACCGTCAGCCAATTCAAACACCGCATGACCGCCGTCGAAATTATGACGAACCACCAGCCCTGCGGCTTCAAACTGGGTCAGTACACGGTAGACCGTGGCCAGGCCGACGTCCTCGTTAGACTCCATCAGCGCCTTGTAAACGTCTTCGGCACTCATGTGGCGCTGCTCAGCAGAATCGAGCATTTGTAGAATCTTGACTCGTGGCAGAGTCACTTTGAGACCGGCTTTGCGTAGTTCGCTATTTTCAACCATGGTTAGCTTTCTCGCGGATGCTGCTTCGCAGCTTCTCTTAATACGGGTATGATCGGCGTTTACGTTGTCCCAGCCAAGATAGTGGAAGTCGCCCACCGATGCAAAACACCAAGCTCTTGCTAACCAGTTTCACCTTTGTGGGACTGCTCGCACTCGCCGGTTGTTCATTCCCCGGGGTTTACAAAATCGACATCCAGCAGGGCAATGTCGTCACGCAGGACATGATAGACCAGTTACGCCCGGGAATGACCCGACGGCAAGTACGGTTTATCATGGGTAATCCCCTGCTGACCGACACTTTCCATGCCGATCGCTGGGATTATCTGTACAGCCTGCAGCCTGGTGGCGGTGAACGCCAGCAGGAGCGCGTCAGTGTCATCTTCAATGGCAATGACCAGCTCGTGAGCCTGTCCGGTGACTTCATGCCCGGCGTAAGCCGCGATGAAGCCTTGCTGGGCAAGGACAGCGGCACCAACGTGACCGCCCCTGCGCAGGAAGCCGAAAAACCAAAATCCGAGGTACCGGCCAAGCCAGGTTCGTTGCTGGACAGCATCCAGAAAGACATCGACAACGTGGAAACCGTGCCCGTGCCGACGCCTGAGCCTCTGGACACCAGCCCGCAATAATTTTGCGCTCGATAAAAAGCCCGGCATGCCGGGCTTTTTGTTGCCTGCCATTTACATAGGCATCTCTACATAACCTTGGTGCGACGCTGAACCTGTGGGAGCTGGCTTGCCTGCGAAAGCGATCTGACAGTCAACCAGGATCCTGGATCAGATCGAGAACATACCCGTTATCGGGACCGCCCCTTCCACATTTGGATCGCGGGTATAAGGTAGATATGCGCCGGCTATCAGGGCGTCATCGCAGGCAAGCCAGCTCCCACAGTTGGATCGCGGCGCCCCAGATAGCTAGGCTGCCATTTGGCAAGCTCAAGAATTCGTTTGCCTGGCCAATGCCGCCTTGGCCGCGCGCAACCTGCGTACCTCTTTAGGGTCGGCCAGCAAAGGCCGGTAGATCTCAATACGGTCGCCCGCTTGTACGCAACGCGCCCCGGCATCCACGACAACCTTGCCAAATATACCCACCGGGCAATCAGCCAGATCAACATCAGGAAAATGCGCTGCCATTCCCGACGCCTGCACCGCCTCGCGCAAACTAGTGCCTTCAGCCACCTTTACCGCCAGCAACACCTGGCGGTCCTCAGCGGCAAACACCACCTCAATCTCAACCATGCAGTTGCTTGGCGCGCTGACAGAACGCATCCACCAGGGTATTGGCTGCCTGATTGAACAAAGGCCCCAACGTCGCACGAACAATCGGCCCGGCATAATCAAACGAAAGATCCAGGCTGATCTTGCAGGCCTTGTCCGTCAACGCCTTGAACACCCACACACCGTGCAGTTGGGTGAACGGCCCTTCCTGCAGGTTCATTTCGATGGATTGACCCGGCACCAGCACATTGCGCGTCACAAAATGCTGACTGAGGCCGCCCTTGGCCACCCCCACACTGGCAACCATGTGCTCGTCACTGCTCTCCAGAACCTCGGCCGTCGAGCACCAAGGCAGAAACTCTGGGTAACGCGCCACGTCGTTGACCAGGTCATAGAGCGCCTGCGCCGGGTAGGGCAACAGGGCCGAACGTTGAATATGCGTCGTCATGTGAGCGTTACTTCCACTGCTTAAGGCAAACATCGCGAAAGAACAGCCCAATCCGCGAGAGAAAAAAACCAAAGAACTGCCCGCATTGTCCGGGATTCGTCCAACTCGCTCAAGCACACAGGTTGACCGTAGCCGACACGCTCGCAACTCCCTATAATGCCGCCCCTATGGCTAAACAAAAGAAACACCCCACAGGGACCATCGCGCAAAATAAAAAAGCGCGACACGATTACTTCATCGAACATCGGTTCGAGGCTGGTCTGGTCCTGGCCGGCTGGGAAGTAAAAAGTCTGCGTGCCAGCAAACTGCAGCTGGTCGACAGTTATGTGCTGCTCAAGGATGGCGAGGCATGGCTGCTTGGCAGTCATATCACTCCGCTGACCACCGCGAGCACCCACGTGATTGCCGACCCGGTGCGTACGCGCAAGTTGTTGCTCAATGCCCGCGAGCTCGAAAAACTCGCCGCAGCCGTGCAGCAAAAAGGCTACGCGTGTGTCTGCTTGTCCTGGTACTGGAGCAAGCACCTGGTCAAATGCGAGATCGCATTGGGCAAGGGCAAGAAGGAATACGACAAGCGCGACACCGAACGCGAGCGCGATTCCAATCGCGAGCTGCATCGCGCCGTGCGCAACAAGGGCAAGGAAGAGTAATCCTTGTGACGGTGTAGCCCACGCGGGCTACATCCCTTTGCGCCGCTCCGCCCGAGCCACGCGCTGAACCTCCTGACGCACCTCCTCCAACACCTCCTGCACATACAGCAGATGCCGTGTCGAGACGTCGCGCGCCTGCTCGGCCCGCCCCTCGATGATGGCCAGGTACAAGTCCCGATGCTGATTGATCAACATGTCGCGGGTCTCAGTACGCTGCTGGTACATGCCACCAATATTCGTCACTACGTTACGCTTGAGCAGGTCGAACAGCCCACGAATGGTGTGCAGCAATACGGCGTTATGACTGGCTTCGGCAATCGCCAAGTGAAACCTTGCATCCGCAGCGCCCTCCTCCACCCGGCTCACCTCATCGACGCGCGCATAGCAATCCTGCAACGCCTCAAATGCGGCGGTCAGCCGTTCACGGTCAACCTCCGTGGCGCGTAACGCCGCGTAATAAGCACACGAAGCCTCAAGGGTCTGGCGAAACTCCAGCAGATCGCGTTGCGCTTCGGGATTGCTTTCCAACAAATGCAGCAGCGGATCACTGAAGGTCGAACCCAGGGAGTCCACCACATAGTTGCCACCGCCCTGGCGACTGACCAGTAACCCCTTGGCCGCCAGCTTCTGAATCGCCTCACGCAACGATGGGCGCGACACACCAAAGCGCTCAGCCAGCGCGCGCTCGGCCGGCAAGCGCTCGCCCGACTTCAGCGTGCCCTCGAGAATCATGCCCTCAAGCTGCTCGACAATATCGTCAGACAAACGGCGCTGACGCACCTGATCAAACCCCATAACTCAACTCTCCACCATCCCGACCACTCGCCGGGGCCCCTATTCTGGCCTATCGACGTGCCGGCAGCACCTATCAGAACGCCTTCAATTTCGCTGATCAGAACGCCCCGCCTCCCGACCTACGACCAAAGTTTCGCAGGCGGCAAATTGACACACCCCTGCCCAGCCTCTTAATCTAGCCCACAGCGATTGTAAATTGGTATTACCAATTACCCAAGCTCACCAAACAACAACAATCAGGGGCCACCCCATATGCAAACCTGGCAACAGCTTTACAGCCCACTCGGCAGCCTCGGCCTGTCCGCACTGGCCGCCGTCATTCCCATCGTATTCTTCTTCCTGGCGCTGGCCGTGTTCCGCCTCAAAGGCCATGTGGCCGGCAGCATCACCCTGGCCCTGTCGATCCTGGTCGCCATTTTCGCCTTCCAGATGCCGGTAGCTG
>NZ_WKCD01000221.1:0-9565 GCF_021606625.1 Pseudomonas sp. PA-4-8C | reverse complement strand
GGGTGGGCGGCAGGCCTGTTTCTTTAAGGATGGCGGCCAGGTTGTCGACGAAGTCTCGTTGGCGAAAGTCGATCGCCGAAATGTTCACCGACATGCGCAGGGGCACCAGGCCCATCTCGCGCCAGGCTTGGGCTTGTGCGCAGGCTTGGCGCAGTACCCATTGGGTCAGGCGTACGATCAGGCCGCTGTCTTCGGCCACAGGAATAAAATCCGCTGGGCTGACCCAGCCCGACTGCGGTCGAAACCAGCGTGTCAGCGCTTCCGCGCCGACGATGCGCCCGGATTCCAGCGCCAGCTTGGGCTGGTAATGCAGCACAAACTCATCGCGGTCCAGCGCCTGGCGAATCGCGCTTTCCAGGTTTTGCTGGTGCTGGGCGCGCAGGTTCATGTCTTCTGTGTAAAAGCTGAAATCCCCCGGGCCGCGTTCTTTGCTGGTGCGCATCGCGGTTTCAGCGTGCTTGAGCAAGCCCACGGCGTTGTCGCTGTCATTGGGGTAAATGCTGATGCCCAGGCTGGCGCTTACACTCAAGTCATGCCCCGCGACATGGCGAGTCGCGCAGACAGCATTGAGCACCTTTTGCGCAATGTGCTGGGTTTGCTGGGGATGCTGGATATCGTTGAGCAGCACCACGAATTCGTCGGAGCCATAACGAAACACCGAGTCCGAGGCCCGTATCGCCGCCACCAGGCTCAGGCTCACCTGCGCAAGCACCTCATCGCCTGCCGGATAGCCCAGGGCGTTGTTGATGCGCTTGAGGCGGTCGAGCCCCAGAAACATCACCGCCAGTTGCGTGTCATGCCGCCGGCTCAAGGCGATCGCCTGGGTCAGGCGGTCGCCCAGCAAGGTGCTGTTGGGCAACTCTGTCAGGGCGTCGTATTGCAATAAATGCGAGACCTTGAGCAGCTCCTGCACGCGTTCCTCGATGGTGCGCTCCAGACTGATCACCTTGAGGGCCGCGTCCTGGGCCAGTTGCCATTTCCAGGTCAGGGCGCTGGCCATCTGGCGGATTTCCAGGTGGTCGAAGGGCTTTTTCAGGATCAGCAGTTGGTCGTTGTATTTCAGACGCGCTTCGATGGCCTCGAAGGAGTAATCGGAATAGGCCGTACAGAGGGCGATTTGCAGGTTGGGGTCCACCTCCCACAACTGTTCGATGGTGTGCAGGCCGTCCCAGCCAGGGGGCATGCGCATGTCGATAAACACCATGGCGTAGGGCGAGTGGGCGTCCAGGGCTTTCTGGACCAGTGCCAAGGCTTCCTGGCCCTGGTAGGCGGAATCCAGGTCAAACGCCTGGCGCACCGGCGCCGTGGTGCCGAACAGGGCGGACTCCAGAGTATCGAGGGAGGGCTCGCCGTGCTCGTCGGCACAGAGGATCTTGCGAAAATCCTGGTGGATCGAAGCGGTGTCGTCGACGATCAGGATGCGCCGGTTGGCCCGGCCCGATTCCGTCTTCATGGCGCACTCGGCACATGCAAAAGGCTTGATGGCATGACAATTCCTTCCCTGGTTCTACAACTGAACGGGGCGCGAGTATGCAATGCAGCATAGTTGAGTTCCCTTGATATCGACGGCCAGTTGGCGTCAAATCAATCGCGCTTTGTATTGCGCGGATTCAATTTAGCTTAACTTCGTTTAATTTGAAGGCAGAGTCGCCATGGATGAACAACTCGCTACGAAGTCCGCTGTTTTGCTGGTCGACGATGAAGAGTCGATCCTTAACAGCCTGCGCCGCCTGTTGCGCGGCCAGCCCTATGACGTGGTACTGGCCACCAGCGGCGCCCAGGCGCTGGAGATCATGGCGACCCGGCCCATTGATCTGGTGATGAGCGATGCGCGCATGCCCGGCATGGACGGCGCCACGCTGCTGGCCGAGGTCCACCGCCTGTATCCCGCCACCGGCCGCATCCTGCTCACCGGCTACGCCGACCTGACCACCATCATCAAGGCGATCAACGACGGGCAGATCCACCGCTACATCAGCAAACCCTGGAACGACGAGGAGTTGCAACTGGTGTTGCAGCAAACCCTCGAGCATCAACGGCTTGAACGCTTGGCCCGAGACCAGACCGAACAGCTCAAGCTGCTCAACGCCACCCTGGAAAAACGCGTGGCGGCGCGTACCGCCGAGTTGCAACAAACCGCCGACATGCTCGACCTGGCCTACGACGAGCTCAAGCGCAGCTACGTGACCGGCACCGAAGTATTCTCGCTGCTGGCCAACCTGCGCTTGCCCAAGGACAAACAGACCAACCGTGCGTTGATCGAGTTGATCCGCGTGTATTGCGCCGCCCAGTCCATGGACGAATCCAGCACCCGTGACCTGACCATGGCCGCCGCGTTGTACAACATCGGCAAGTTGAGCTGGACCGACAGCATGATGGTTGCACCGTCAGACAAACTGCATAGCACCGACCGTGGCTTGTACCGTGAGTATCCGGGGCAGAGCGAGTCGTTGCTGATGACCCTGGAGCCGATGAAGGATGCGGCGCGGATCATTCGTCATCACCAGGAACGTTGGGACGGCACGGGGTTTCCCGACCACCTCAAGGGCGATACCATCCCGCCCGGTTCACGGCTGCTGAAGCTGGCGGTGGACTTTATCGAATTGCAGAAAGGCTTGATCCTGGAGCGACACCTCAACAGCGACGAAGCGCTGTTGTATATCCGCAAGTACGCCGGGCGCCTGTATGACCCGGCGTTGGTGGAAGATTTTGTGCAGGCCTGCGCCACCTTCCTTAGCGACGTGACCCTGGGCGACCCCACGGTCAAAGTCCTCACGACCCGTGAGCTTGAGGCCGGCATGGTGTTGGCCCGTAACCTCAATGCCGATAACGGCATGCTGCTGCTCAATGCTGGCAAGGTGCTTAACTTGCCGCTGGTGGACAAATTGATCGCGTTCGAAGCGATGGAAGGCGCCAAGTACAGCGTATTTATCAAACAGCCCGAAGAGACCTCGATTCTTTCATGAATGATTCAACCATCCGCATCGCCGCCGCCATCCTCATTGACCAAGCCGGCCAGACCCTGCTGGTGCGCAAGCGCGGCACCCAGGCGTTCATGCAACCTGGCGGCAAGATCGACGCAGGCGAACAACCCGTCCAGGCGCTGGCCCGTGAGCTGTATGAAGAGTTGAACCTGCACATCAAGGTAGAGGACGCCACGTACCTCGGCCAATTCTCGGCGCCTGCCGCCAACGAACCGGGCTTCACCGTGCAGGCCGAGCTGTTCCAGGTGCAGATCGACGTTGCGGTCACGCCAGCGGCGGAAATTGAAGAAATCCGCTGGATCGACCCCACGGGCGATGGCGGCCTGCAATTGGCGCCGCTGACCCGCGATACGATCCTGCCGCTCTACCGCGCGTCGCTGATCGACGCATGATCATTCGCCCGCTGGAGGCTTCCGACGCACCCGTATACCGGGCGTTGATGCTACAGGCGTATGGCGCTTATCCCCAGGCGTTCACCTCCAGCGTGGCCGAACGTGCCTTGATGCCCTTGAGCTGGTGGGAAAAGCGCCTCGGCAGCCCGCTGGACCGGCTGTTTGGCGCCTTCGACGGCGATCAGTTGGCGGGTATTGTCGGCCTTGCATTTGAGCCACGGGAGAAGGCCCGGCACAAGGTGACCTTGTTCGGCATGTACGTGACCGAGGCTTATCAACAGCAGGGGCTTGGGCGGCAACTGGTGCAAGCCGCACTGGAAGAAGCCCGTCGCCACCCGCGCCTCAAACTGATCCAACTGACCGTCACCGCCGGCAATGACGCCGCCTTTGCGCTCTACCAGCGCTGCGGTTTCATTCAGTACGGCCTGGAGCCATTGGCCGTGCGGGTAGGCGTGGAATACTTCGACAAGATCCACATGTGGCGCGAGCTACGTTGATCGTTCCCACGCTCTGCGTGGGCACGCATCCTGTGACGCTCCGCGTCACCACTTGGACGCAGAGCGTCCTTGGCGGCATTCCCACGCAGAGCGTGGGAACGATCGGGCCCGCTCAACGCACCGCGCTGACGCCATCCAGCGTGGAGAACGAGGTGTCCTTGGCCGTCAGCAAGAAGTCGCGCATATAAGGCGCATCCAGCATGTCGGCACGGATGCCCGCATACAACGTGGCGAACAACCCTTTCTCACCCAACCGCTTGGCCTTCACATACCCGCGTGAGCTGTATTCATGCAGCGCCCAGTGGGGCATGCCGCACACCCCACGGCCGCTGGCCACCAGTTGCATCATCATCACCGTCAGCTCCGAAGTCCGCACCTGGGCCGGTTCGACGTCGGCCGGTTCCAGGAAGCGGGTGAAGATGTCCAGGCGGTCACGTTCCACCGGGTAGGTGATCAGGGTTTCTGTCAGCAGGTCTTCGGGCACGATGTAAGACTTGTTCGCCAGCGCGTGTTGGTTGGCCACCGCCAGCATGGCTTCGTAGGTGAACAGCGGCACGTAGGTGATGCCCGGCAGTTCCAGCGGGTCGGAGGTCACCACCAGGTCCAGGTCACCACGGGCCAATGCCGGCAGCGGCGCGAAGGCAAAGCCCGAGGCCAGGTCCAACTCGACTTCCGGCCAGGCATCGCGGAACTGGTCGATGGTCGGCATCAGCCACTGGAAACAACTGTGGCATTCGATCGCCATGTGCAAGCGCCCGGCGGTGCCGCCGGCCAGGCGCGCAATATCGCGCTCGGCACCGCGCAACAGCGGCAGGGTGGCGTCGGCCAATTGCAGCAGGCGCAGGCCGGCGCTGGTGAAGCGCACCGGTTTTGTCTTGCGCACGAACAGCGGCATGCCCAGGCGCTCTTCCAGCTCTTTGAACTGGTGGGAGAGGGCGGACTGGGTCAAGTGCAGGCGCTCGGCGGCTTCCACCAGGCTGTCGGCTTCACGCAAGGCGTGCAGGGTTTTCAAGTGACGGATTTCGAGCACAGGCGCTCCATGAAGAAAATTTGCGACGAAAACGGATTGCTTGATTTTGTCTCATGTTGCCAATCGTGTCGACCATGACCACTGGGCGCTCTTCATCAAACTGTCATCGAACTGTGGCAGCGCGCTTGAACAAACTTCATCAGACTCGCGCTCTACTGGGGTTCTGCGTTTTGGTGTTTTTCATGCGTGCGTTGTTTTTAGTGGCCGCTCTCCTGTTCGGCCTGCCGTCTTTTGCGGCTTCTCGATGTGATGTCAATGTCCCGACCCAAACGGTCGACCTGGCTCAGGTGAGCATCGCCTATCAAAGTATCGGCCGTGCGTCCGACCCTGCGTTGCTGTTGGTGATGGGCCTGGGCGGGCAGTTGATTCACTGGCCGGATGAAGTGGTGGTGGCCCTGTGCGAACAAGGTTTCCGGGTGATTCGCTACGACAACCGCGATGTGGGCTTGTCCACTTGGCGGCAGGCGCCGGCGAGCGCCAACCTGACTTTCGAAGTGCTGCGCTACAAGCTCGGCCTGCCAGTGGCGGCGCCTTATACCTTGACCGATATGGCCGACGACGCCCTGGGGTTGATGGATGCGTTGCAGGTGCAGCAATTTCACGTACTTGGCGCGAGCATGGGCGGCATGATCGCTCAACACCTGGCGGCCATGGCGCCACAGCGTGTGGAAAGCCTGACCCTGATCATGACCAGCTCCGGCGCCGAGGGCCTGCCCGCGCCGAACGCGGCGCTGGTGCAATTGCTGTCGCGGCGCAGCGCGCCCAACCGTGAGGTGGCGCTGGAGCAACAGGCAGATTTGCTCGCGGCGTTGGGCAGCCCGGATATCAAGGACGATCGCCAGGCGTTGCTGCACCAGGCGGCGCTGTCCTATGACCGCGCTTTCAACCCCGAAGGCGTGAAGCGCCAGATCATGGCGATCCTGGCCGAGCCGAGCCGTGTGCCCTTGCTCAACCAACTGCGCGTGCCTGCGTTGGTCGTCCACGGCACCGCCGACCCCTTGCTGCCGGTGATGCATGGCGTGCACCTGGCCGCGCATATCCAGGGCAGCCAGTTGAAATTGATTCCCGGCCTGGCCCACCGTTTTCAGGAAGCGTTCAAGGCGCCCTTGCTGGCGGCGGTGTTGCCCTACCTGCAAGCCCATCGCCAGGATGGCGCGCATTGGGCGCAGATCGATTTGAGCGAGCCTTCGAAGGTGCTGTGAAGGTGGTGTATGGTGCAACCTTTATGCGCATGACTGCCTGCGAGGTTGCCCACCATGAGTACTCCCCTGAAAATCGATTTCGTCAGCGACGTATCCTGCCCCTGGTGCATCATCGGCCTGCGCGGCTTGACCGAAGCCCTCGACCAGCTCGGCAGCGAGGTGCAGGCCGAGATTCATTTTCAACCGTTCGAACTGAACCCGAACATGCCCGCCGAAGGTCAGAACATCGTCGAGCACATTACCGAAAAGTACGGCTCCACGGCTGAAGAGTCCCAGGCTAATCGTGCGCGTATCCGTGACATGGGCGCCGCGTTGGGCTTTGCTTTTCGCACCGATGGCCAGAGCCGTATCTACAACACCTTCGACGCGCACCGTCTGTTGCACTGGGCCGGGTTGGAAGGCTTGCAGTACAACCTCAAGGAAGCGCTGTTCAAGGCGTACTTCAGCGATGGCCAGGATCCTTCCGACCACGCGACCTTGGCGATCATCGCCGAAAGCGTCGGGCTGGATCTTGCGCGCGCCGCCGAGATTCTTGCCAGCGATGAATACGCCGCCGAGGTCCGCGAGCAGGAGCAGCTGTGGGTTTCCCGTGGGGTGAGCTCGGTGCCGACCATTGTCTTCAATGACCAATATGCGGTGAGCGGTGGGCAACCGGCTGAGGCCTTCGTGGGTGCGATTCGCCAGATCATCAACGAATCGAAATCCTGAAACCGAACGCGGAGCAAAATGTGGGAGCTGGCTTGCCTGCGATAGCGGACTGTCAGTTGCAAATGGGCTGGCTGACACACCGTTATCGCAGGCAAGCCAGCTCCCACACTTGATACTCATTGTTTGCAAAAATGGCGCTCATCCAAGCGCTGGCCCATCCCTTGCATTACCCCCCTAAAGCCCAACCGGCCTGCGGTTGGGCGCTGCCATTAGGGGTGTAACTTACCTTGAATATTCTTGACCTTGACCACAGCCTCACCGGCCAGGCACCGATTGCCCGGCGGTTGGCCAGCGGTCGGGCCACGCGCCTGGACCTGCTGGACCTGGGCCCGAAATTGCGTTTGTGGTCCACCGAAAAAACCTGGAAACGTTTCGTCGAGCGCCTGGCCCAGCGGCCTCGGCCCCGTGACGCGCGCCCGGAAATCCTGTTTGTTGGCTCCGGCGATTATCACCACCTTACGCCGGCCTTTTTGGCCGACCTCAAAGAGCCCATCAGCCTGATCCACTTTGACAACCACCCCGACTGGGTGCGCTTTGCGCCCAAGCGGCACTGCGGTTCATGGGTCAACCGGGCGCTGAAGATGCCGGCGATCCAACGCATCGTCACCCTCGGCCCGTGCAGCGATGACCTGCATAACCCGCAACTGCGCGGCGGCAACCTTGGCGCCCTCAAGCGCGGGCGTTTGCAGTTGTTTCCCTGGCAGCATCCGCCGTCCAAGGTCTGGGGCCGGGTGGGGGACGGCGCCGGCCACCAGCAACAGGAAAACCACCTGCATTGGCGCAACCTGGCGGACCTGGATTGGGCGGCTTTCCTCGACCAGATGATTGCCAGCCTGCCCACCGAAGCGATCTGGATCACCATCGACAAAGATGTGCTGGCCAGTGAAGACGCCGCCACCAACTGGGACCAGGGCGGCATGCGCCTGACCCATTTGCTCCAGGCCCTGCGGGCGTTGGCGGCGGGTAAACGCATCATTGGCATCGACGTCTGCGGTGAGTTCGCCACGCCGGCGTTCAGCAACGCGTTCAAGCGCTGGGAAGCCAAGTCTGATCAGCCGCCACCGGAGCGCTGGAGCCCGCAAGACTTGCAGCGTAATGCTGCAACCAATGAAGCCTTGATCGACCTGTTTGAGGAGCTGTTCCCGTGACCCTGACCGTGGTGTTGTTACTGGCGTTTTCCATCGTCCTCGATGTGATTGGCCAGCTGTGTTTCAAATTGGGCGTGGACCGTTTGCCGCAACTCGATGGCGGTTTTCGCCTGCGTGCGTTCTGGGGCCAGGTGTTCAATGCGCCGCTGTTGTGGGCCGGCGTCGGCGCCTATGTGATTGAGTTTTTTGTCTGGCTCGAAGCGCTGTCCCGTGCGCCCTTGAGTCTGCTGTTTCCGCTGGCGGCGTTGGCCTATTGCCTGGTGGTGTTGGCGGGCAGGGTGGTGCTCAAGGAAACCGTCAGCCGACGTCGCTGGCTGGGCACGTTGGTGATCACGTTGGGTGTGATGTTGGTAGCAATCGCGGGGAACCAGGCATGACAACGCAGACAATCAATACTGGCTGGCTGCATGGGCGGCTTGGCACCCTGGTGCTATGGGCATTGCTGATCGCCACCGAAAGCGCAGGGCAATTGTTCACCAAGGTGGCCGGCGATCAATTGGGGCCGATGGACTTCAGTTGGCAATGGCTGGCCGACGTGGCGCGCAACCCGGGAATTCTGGCGGCGATTGCCAGCTATCTCGGGGCGTTTTTTGTGTGGATGCTGATTCTGCGGCGTAGCAGTTTGTCCCTGGCGTTTCCGCTGAGTTCGCTGGTGTTTGTGGCCGTATTGCTGGGTTCTTGGCTGGGGCTGGGCGAGCACATCAGCGCGTTGCATTGGGTAGGCGTGGTGGTGATTATCGGTGGTATCGCCCTTTTGGCTGAGGGCGAAGAACACTGAAAATAGTGTTATGAACGCAGGCCCAATGTGGGAGCGGGCTTGCTCGCGAATGCGGTGGATCAGTTAAATATTAGCTGACTGACACACTGCTTTCGCGAGCAAGCCCGCTCCCACATTTTGCTCCCGGGTAATTCAGTCGAAGGTGTAGCTGATCGCCGTCTGCACCTGGCCCTGATTCACCTGGCCAGCCTCTTTGACGATGCTGCTCTTGGCCGCCGACCCCACCAGGTGTACCCAGCTGGCACTGGTCAGCAGTGACCAATGGGGCGCCAGGGGGAAGGAAAAACTTTGACTCAGCGTCACGTTCTGAAAGCCGCCGCTCGCGTTATACGGCCGTAAGCCCGAGGCGACAGCTTCGTTGTTGTCTACGCCGAAAAAGGTATTGGTCTGGCGCGCATCGGCAAAATGCGCAACCAGGCCGCTGCTGCCGATAATCCCGCCACCCAAGGGGTAACCCAGTTCGCCGCCGATTTTACCCAGGGCGCCGCTCTGGGAATGCCCGCCGCCCACGGCCTGGCCCAATTGCGCGTAGACCCGCCAGAAATTGGCCGGGGCGTATTGGACGAAACCGCCCACTTCCGCCATGTCCGACACGTTGCGCAGGCCTTGCAACTCGCCGTTGGAGGTGCGCCCCGAAAGGTAGTTGATATAGGGGCCAGCGGTAAGGCCGTGGGTATCCAGGGCGCTCCAGGTCAGGCCGTCATCGGTGCTCAGGCTGACGTTGCCCCAATCCAGGTCCAGGTACGGCACAGGCCGGGTTTCGTAGCGGCTGCCAGTGGGGTCGTGGGGCTGATAGCTGAGGCCCGCGCCCACATCGCCCGTGATG
>NZ_WKCD01000220.1:0-9574 GCF_021606625.1 Pseudomonas sp. PA-4-8C | reverse complement strand
TGAAAAGAAACTCACTCGCCTGCCTTCGTCGGCACCGTCAGATGTGTATAAGCGGCAGTCCTTGACCGCCATGGCCACCCCGCAACCGCTCACCCCCGGGGCGCTGATACCGCCGATCGCGCCTGGCAAGTCCTGGCTGCTGAAGGCTTTATAGTAAAAATTCCATCCCAACTGTTCATACAGGTGGTTATGAAAACGCAGGCCAAAGTTCCCAGGGCGCGCCGACAGTGACATGCACAGTTGGGTGTCCTTGTTGGGGTGCATCTGCATGGATAACTCCTTGAAGTAAGCAAATCGGTACAGACCTTACACAACCTTTACCCATTGGCGGTGCTGTTTTCTCGAAATACGTTGTCTTAAAAGTATCCCCGCGACAATCCTTGAGTCTATTGATTGCAGACCACAAGCGCAGGGGCTAATTGAGGAATGACCATCATGCGTAAACTTCCCAGGATCGCCTTGCTTATCGGCGCACTCGCGATGGCCGGCCAAGCCTCCGCCCACGGTGGTGGTTGGGGCGGCCCGGCCGTGTTCGGTGCGCTTGTCGGCGCAGCGGTAGTCGGCTCTGTGGTTGCCAGCCAGCCGCGTGAGGTGTACGTACAACAACCGGTGTATGTGCAGCCGCCGCCGGTGTATGCCGCGCCGCCGCCGGTCTACTACGCGCCACCGCCACCGGTGTATGTGCAACAGCAGGTTTACTACCGCCCGGCGCCCGTCTATTACGGCCCACCGCGCGGTTATTATGGGCCACCTCGCGGCTACTACGGCCCGCCTCACGGTTACTACCGCCATGGCTGGTAAGGTTTAACCCTGTTGACAGCCACAGGCCTCGCCCACACGCGGGGCCTTTTTTTGCCTGGGAAGTCCGGATTTATCCTGCCAGTGTCGCTGTGAGAACAACGCACGAGCGCCAATCCCACATCATAAGCGTCAAATATCCTCTTGATCGATTGCGGGCTGCGCTGTCATGTTTGCGTCACAAAACAGTCGCACTATCGACTCAGTCCAGCCAATAACAATTAAGGACGATTGACCATGCCCACACAAAACCCGCACCGCACCGCCGGCCTTTGCACTTCCAGCAAGGTCTACAGCGCCTTGACCGAACTCAAGCACCTGGAAGGCCATCGCAGCGCCAAGTTCCTGGCATTGTTGGCAGAAAACCTGGTGCGCAAGGGCCTGCTCAGTGAGCACGAAGTGGTGAACATGCTCGACCAGGTGGTGGATTAACGCCTGACATTGATGTCGACTATCGAGCCAGGTGATTTTTCCCAGGCGCCAGCAAACCGTAAGGTGACCTCCATAACGTTTGGAGGTACTTATGCCCACTGTTCAAATCATGTCCGTCATTGGTAGCGCCGTCCCCGCCCCGCTGCGCAAACTGGGCTTGCTCGCCTGCTGGTATGTGGTGCGCGATGGCGAGCCGATCAGCGGCCCGCTCACCTCGTTATCGGATGCAGAAACACAACGCCGGATGGCAACCGACTTCAGGCTAGAAGCCTGAACGTTACGGCAGCGGCAGCTTGACCCGCGGCTTGGTTTCGACGAACAACGCCCAGCACGACATGAACAACGCTGCCACCAGCGGCCCGATCACAAAGCCGTTAAGGCCGAACACCGACAGGCCGCCCAAGGTCGAGATCAGGATCAGGTAGTCGGGCATCTTGGTGTCCTTGCCCACCAGGATCGGGCGCAGCACGTTGTCCACCAGGCCGATCACAAACACGCCGAACAGCCCCAGCACCACACCCTGCCAGATCGAACCGCTCAACAGGAAATAAACTGCCACCGGCCCCCAGACCAGCCCGGCACCCACCGCAGGCAGCAGGGACAGGAACGCCATCAGCACGGCCCAGAGCAAGGCACTGGGGATGTCCAGGAACCAGAAGATCAAGCCACCCAGCGCACCCTGGGTCACGGCCACCAGCACGTTGCCCTTGACCGTAGCGCGCACCACGCGGTTGAACTTGAGTTGCAGGCGACGCTTTTGCGGCTCGGCCAAGGGTACGGCTGTGCGCACCTTGCGTACCAGTTCCGGGCCGTCGCGCAGCAGGAAAAACAGCAGGTACAGCATGATGAAAAAGCTCACCAGGAAATCAAACGTACCCTGGCCGAAGCTGAACGCCTGGGAGGCAAAGAACTGACTGCCCTGCATCGCGCCCTTGACGACCTTTTCCCGCAGCCCTTCGAGATTGCCCATGCCGAAGCGGTCGAGCAACTGCTGGAAATACGGCGGTAGAACGTTCTTGAATTGCTCGATATAACCCGCCACATCGAGCTTGCCGCTCTCGATGTTTTTGTAGAGGGTGGCCCCCTCTTGCACCAGCAAAGCACTGGTGATGATCACCGGCAGAATCGCGATCACCAGGCACACCGTCAAGGTGGTCAGGGAGGTCAGGTTGCGATTCCAGCTAAAACGCTGCTGCAGGCGGCGCTGCATCGGCGCAAAGATAATGCCCAGGATCACCGCCCAGAACACCGCACCGTAGAACGGCAGCAATATCCAGATAAAAGCCACGGTGACCAAGGCCAGTAGCAGCAACAGGGTCTTGAATTGCAGGTTGGTTTGATTCATGTCCGGTCCATGTCAGAAAAACAGGGCCGATGGCGGCCCTGTTGCTTAGTCCGCAGCCAGACGCGGGAGTGCCCTGGTTTATCGAACAAGCATAGATCGCGTTATTTAGACCTGGGTCAATATCCCGTTATCGCTCCAGCACTACCCTCGCGCCTTTTTGCGACCCACACCCATGCGCCCGATAACTGCCCCCGAACTGCTCGCTCCCGCCGGCACCCTGAAAAACATGCGCTACGCCTTCGCCTACGGTGCCGACGCGGTCTATGCCGGCCAGCCGCGCTACAGCCTGCGGGTGCGTAATAACGAGTTCGACCACGCCAACCTGGCCCTCGGCATCCAGGAAGCCCATGACCAGGGCAAGCGCTTTTACGTGGTGGTGAACATTGCGCCGCACAACGCCAAGCTCAAGACCTTCCTCAAAGACCTTGCGCCCGTGATCGCTATGGGCCCGGATGCGCTGATCATGTCCGACCCGGGGTTGATCATGCTGGTGCACGAGCACTTCCCGCAGATGCCAATCCACCTGTCGGTACAGGCCAATACGGTGAACTGGGCCAGCGTGGCGTTCTGGCAGCAACAAGGCATTTGCAGGGTGATTCTGTCGCGGGAGCTGTCCCTGGAAGAGATCGGCGAAATCCGCCAGCAGGTGCCGGCCATAGAGTTGGAGGTGTTTGTACATGGCGCCTTGTGCATGGCCTATTCCGGGCGGTGCCTGCTGTCGGGCTATATGAACAAGCGCGATGCCAACCAGGGCAGTTGCACCAATGCCTGCCGCTGGAAATACCAGGCCACGCCGGCAGTGGAGAATGTCACGGGGGATATCGTCCATGAATATCAACCCACATTGGGCATCGGCACGCCCACCGATCAGGTGTTCCTGCTACAAGAAACCAATCGCCCCGATGAACCCATGCCCGCCTTCGAAGACGAACACGGCACCTACATCATGAACGCCAAGGACCTGCGAGCCGTGCAGCATGTGGAGCGCCTGGCACAGATGGGCGTGCATTCGTTAAAGATCGAAGGCCGCACCAAATCGCACTTCTACTGCGCGCGCACCACCCAGGTGTACCGCCAGGCCATCGATGACGCAGTGGCCGGGCGCGCGTTTGACCGCGGCTTGATGACCAACCTCGAATCACTGGCCCAGCGTGGCTACACAGAAGGTTTCCTGCGCCGCCACGTGCACGACGAATACCAGAACTACCAGAACGGCAGCTCGGTTTCCGAACGCCAGCAGTTTGTCGGGGAACTGACCGGCGAGCGTCGTGGCGCGTTGGCCGAGGTGAAGGTGAAGAATCGCTTTGCACTGGGCGACCACCTGGAGTTGATGACGCCCGCCAGCAATTTTCACTTTGACTTGCCGAGCCTGCATAACGCTAAGGGCGAAAGCATCGAGGTGGCGCCGGGGGACGGGCATACGGTGTATGTGCCGATTCCGGCGCAGATGGACCTGCGTTTTGGCTTGCTGATGCGCGACGTTTAAACCCTGCCATGGGGTTGAATGGATCAGATCCTGAACTGGCCCACCAACTGCCCGAGGCGCTGGCCCAGGTCGGCCAGGCTGCGAGACGTCTGGGCGCCCAGTTGGGTTTCATCCGCCACGCTGTCTACCGCTACGGCAATCTGATGCACGCTGCGGTTGATCTCTTCTGCCACGGCGGTCTGCTCTTCGGCGGCGCTGGCGATCTGGGCGTTCATTGAGTTGATGGTGCCAATCAGCTGCGCCATGGTGTCCAGGGACGCACCGGCTTGGTTGGCCTGGGCCGAGGTGCCGTCGCCAGCATCGCTGGAGCGGCGCATTGCGTCCACGGCCGCCTCGGTGCCTTTTTGCAGGCGGTCGATCATGCCCTGGATTTCCTGGGTGCTGGTTTGGGTGCGACTGGCCAGGGCACGCACTTCATCGGCGACCACGGCAAAGCCACGCCCGGCCTCCCCGGCCCGTGCGGCTTCGATGGCAGCGTTGAGCGCCAACAGGTTGGTTTGTTCGGCGATGGAGCGGATCACGCCGAGCACGCTGACGATAGACGACACATCCTGCTGCAGGCTGTCCAAGGACACGCCGCTGCTGCGGATGTCGTTCACCAGCGCATGGATCTGCGCGATGCTGCCGTCCACTACACGCTTGGCTGCCTGGCCTTCGGCGTCGGTCTGCTGCGCAGCAACGGCGGCGCCCTGGGCACTGCGTGCCACTTCGTGGGCAGCCGAGGACATCTGGTTGATCGCGGTGGCCACCTGGTCGGTCTCGTGGCGCTGGCGTTCCATGGCCTGCTCGGAGCGCTGGGCCTGGTCGGACACCTGGCTCACCAACCCGGTGAGCTGAGCGGTCATGTCAGTGATCTGGCGCACCAGGCCGTGGATTTTATCGACAAAGCGGTTGAATGCACCGGCCAGGTCGCCGAGTTCATCCTGGCTGGTGATGGCCAGGCGGCGGGTCAGGTCGCCTTCACCCGCCGCGATGTCATCGAGGTTGGCTTTCATCAGGTGCAGCGGACGCAAGATGGTATTGGCTAGCAACATGCCCACGGCGGCGATCACCAGCAACACCACCACGGCCACACCGAGGATGCTCAGCAGCACGCCTTGCATGCGTGTCTCGACTTTAGCCTGCACCACCGCCACCTGGGCGTCGATGCCATCGAGGTTCACCGAGGTGCCGATCACCATGTCCCACTTGGGCAGGTACTCGGTATAGCCGAGCTTGGGCACCAGTTCGGTCTGGCCGGGCTGGGTCGAACTGTATTGCAGGTAGTGGGTGCCGTCCTTGCCGACCTTGACCAGGTCGCGGTTGACGTAGACGCCGTTAGGGTCGCGGTTGTCCTTGAAGCTTTTGCCCACTCCGTCCGGGCTGTTGCCCTTGAACAGGCGGATGGTTTCGGAGTCGTAGCCGAAGAAATAGCCGTCTTTGCCGTAGCTGGTATTGGATAACAACTTGACCACCTGCGCCCGCGCCACGCTGTCGCCGGGGGCTGCCGCGTCGTAGAGCGGCTTGATGGTGGTCATGGCCACCTCGACATAACCTTGCAGGGTGGCCTTGGCGTCGTTGAGCAGGCGCTGGCGGGTTTCATCCACTTCGTTGCGGGCCTGGCCCTGCAGAATCCACACGGTGGTCAGGCTGATGACCACGGCAAACAACAACACCGGCACGACAGCAAGGGCCAGGACTTTGGCCTTCAAACTCAGACGCATGGCTTTTCTCTCTTGTTAGTGGCGACTTGAGAGGTTAACGGCCATGTGAGCGATTTCTGTAGGAGCGAGCTTGCTCGCGAAGAACCTGAGAGCACTGCGGGGTGCCAGGTTGCCCGCGTTATCGTTGACGCTTTTCGCGAGCAAGCTCGCTCCTACAGGAACCTCGTCAGAGCGTCATCGCGGCCAGCCAGCCGAACGCCAGCAGCGGCAGGTTGTAGTGCAGGAAGGTCGGCACCACGGTGTCCCAGATGTGGTGGTGCTGGCCGTCGATATTCAGGCCGGAGGTGGGCCCGAGGGTAGAGTCCGAGGCGGGCGAACCGGCGTCGCCCAAGGCACCGGCGGTACCAACGATGCACACGATGGCCACCGGGCTGAAGCCCAACTGCACACACAGCGGCACGAAAATCGCCGCGAGGATCGGCACCGTGGAAAACGACGAGCCGATGCCCATGGTCACCAACAACCCCACCAGCAGCATCAACAACGCGCCAACGCCCCGGCTATGGCCGATGAACGCTGCCGAGGCCTGCACCAGCGAGTTCACGTCACCGGTGGCCTTGAGCACTTCGGCAAAGCCTGAGGACGCGATCATGATGAAGCCGATCATCGCCATCATCTTCATGCCTTCGGTGAACAGGTCATCGGTGTCGCGCCAGCGCACGATGCCCGACACCGAGAAGATCAGGAAGCCGGCCAGGGCACCGATGATCATCGAGTCCAGCCACAACTGGATGATGAACGCCGAGGCAATCGCCAGACCGGCCACCAGCAGGGTCAGCGGGTTGTACTGCACCGCCACTTGCTCGACACGCTCGATTTTCTTCAGGTCGTACACACGCTTTTTGCGGTAGCTGATCAACACCGCCACCAGCAGGCCGACCACCATGCCCAGCGCCGGCAGGCCCATGGCGTGGGTGACATTCACCCCGCTGATATCCACCCCGCTCTTGGCGACGTTGGCCAGCAGGATCTGATTGAGGAAGATATTGCCAAAGCCCACCGGCAGAAACATGTACGGGGTGATCAGGCCGAAGGTCATCACACAGGCGATCAGGCGACGGTCCAGTTGCAGCTTGGTCAGCACATACAACAGCGGCGGTACCAGCAGCGGAATAAACGCAATGTGGATCGGCAAGATGTTCTGCGAGGCAATCGCCACCACCCACAACAGGCCGATCAGCAGCCATTTGACGTGGTTGCCACCGCTGGCGTCCTGGCGGTCCACCAGCAGCAAGGCTTTGTCCGCCAGGGCATGGGCCAGCCCGGACTTGGCAATCGCCACGGCGAAAGCCCCGAGCAATGCGTAGGACAAGGCCACGGTTGCGCCGCCGCCCAGCCCGCCGTTGAAGGCCTTGAGCGTGGCCTCGATACCCAGGCCACCGGTCAAGCCACCCACCAGGGCGCCGACGATAATGGCGATGACCACATGCACGCGGGACAGGCTGAGTACCAGCATGGTGCCGACCGCGGCGATGACTGCGTTAATCATGGTTACCTCAAGCAGAAACAAAAAAGACAGGCATGCCCGCGCGCGGCCCATGGGAACAGCTGCCGGCGTGCAGGCTTGAAAGAGGTCTTATTAGAGGGCGCGCACTTTGCAGGAGCTGGGCTGTCATGTCAAAAACTGTGGTGAGGCAAAGCCCTCTGCACAGATAAAGAATTACAGGCACTGGCCGATACGCTGTCTCTATGTGCTTTCAGGTAAGGATGTCCCGATGTCGGTCAGGCAGCTCTCCATTCAATGGAAAATCACCCTGCTGGCGGGCCTGTGCCTGCTGGGGATCGTGACCCTGCTGGTGGGTCTGTCGCTGTATCGCATGGCGCAGAGCTCGCAGCAGGTCAAGGCGTCCAGCATGCAGATGCTCGACGAAGCCGCCCAGTCGCGCATTGAAGCCCAAGGCGAAGTGCAGGCGCTGGGCATTCGCCAGCAGTTCATGGATGCCTACCAGTACGGCCATGGCTTTTCCCGCCAGGTGCTGTTTTTGCGCGAACAGGCCGAGAAGCGCTTTCTCGATGCCTTCGACACCCGTGAAGACCTGACGCGCCAGGTCAAGGCCGCCCTGCAGGCCAACCCAGACCTGCTCGGCCTGTCCCTGGTGTTCGAAGCCAATGCGCTGGACGGCAAAGACGAACTGTTCGCCAACCAGGCGGAACTGGGCAGCAATGACAAAGGCCGTTTCGCGCTGTACTGGTCGCAACCGACACCGGGGAAAATCACCTCGATGGCGCTGCCCGAGAGCGACATGGCCGACACCTCCATCGGCCCCAGCGGCGAAAAAGCCAACGCCTGGTTCACCTGCCCGCGCACGACTCTCAAACCCTGCGTGATCGAGCCCTACTTCTATGTGATCGACGGCCAGAACGTGCTGATGACCAGCATCGTGTTCCCGCTGATGGTCAATGGCAAAGTCATCGCCTCGCTGTCGGTGGATATCAACCTCAACAGCCTGCAGGCGGTCAGCCAACAGGCCAGCGGGAAACTGTACGACGGCCAGACCCAGGTCAGCATCCTCAGCCCGACCGGCTTACTGGCCGGCTACAGCCCGGATGCCAGCAAACTCAGCCAACGCCTGGAGCAGGTCGACCCGGCCAGCGGCGCACAGTTGACCAGTGCCTTGGCCAGCAGTACCCAGACCCACAGCCTGCGCACCGACCATCAACTCAAGGTACTAGCGCCTTTTGCGCCGATTCCCGGCGGTAAGGCGTGGGGCGTATTGCTGGATGTACCGGAACAAGTCCTGGTCGCCCCCGCCGAAGCGCTGAAAAACCAGCTGGACGCCGACAACGCCAAAGGCACCTTGCTGGAACTGGGCCTGGGCCTGCTAGCCGCCGTGGTCGGCTTGATCCTGGTGTGGCTGATGGCGCGCAGCGTGACCCGGCCAATCCTTGGCGTGGCGCACATGCTTGAAGACATTGCCAGCGGCGAAGGCGACCTGACCCGGCGCCTGGCCTATGCCAAACAGGATGAACTGGGCCAATTGGCCGGCTGGTTCAACCGCTTCCTCGACAAGCTGCAGCCGATCATTGCCGAGGTCAAACGCTCGGTGCAGGACGCCCGCGGCACCGCCGACCAATCCGCAGCCATTGCCACGCAAACCAGCGCCGGCATGGAGCAGCAGTACCGCCAGGTGGACCAGGTGGCCACCGCATCCCACGAAATGAGCGCCACCGCCCAGGACGTGGCCCGCAGCGCCGCACAAGCGGCCCAAGCCGCCCGGGATGCCGACCAGGCGACTCGTCAAGGCTTGACGGTTATCGACCGCACCACCGCCAACATTGGCGAGCTCGCCGCCGACATGAGCACTGCCATGGCCCAGGTAGAAGGCTTGGCCGCCAACAGCGAACAGATCGGCTCGGTGCTCGAAGTGATTCGCGGCATCGCCGAGCAGACCAACCTGTTGGCGCTCAACGCCGCCATCGAAGCCGCTCGCGCCGGTGAAGCCGGCCGCGGTTTTGCCGTGGTCGCCGACGAAGTGCGTAACCTGGCGCGGCGCACCCAGGAATCGGTGGAAGAAACCCGCCTGGTGATCGAACAATTGCAAACCGGTACCAGCGACGTGGTCGGCTCCATGGGCAACAGCTATCGCCAGGCCCAGGGCAGTGTCGAACAGGTCGGGCAAGCCGTGACGGCCCTGCGCCAGATTGGTGATGCCGTCACGGTGATCAGCGACATGAACCTGCAGATCGCAAGCGCCGCCGAAGAGCAAAGTGCCGTCGCCGAGGAAATCAACAACAACGTGGCGACTATTCGCGATGTGACCGAGTCGCTGTCGGAACAGGCGAATGAATCGGCACGGGTGAGCCAGGCGT